>NZ_JBBMMD010000044.1:0-26289 GCF_037844525.1 Tepidibacter sp. Z1-5
CCGCTCGACTTGCATGTGTTAGGCACGCCGCCAGCGTTCATCCTGAGCCAGGATCAAACTCTTAAATAAAAGTTTGTCAGTACTCAGTAACTGACTTTATGTGTTATTTCCGAAAATCACTATTGTGATTTATTTATAACCTACTGTTTAATTTTCAAGGTTCATTTTGTTTTTCTCGTTCGCCTCGTTGTCGAGGACAAGTAATAATATATCACCTTTCATTAAGTTGGTCAATACTTTTTTATTATTTTTTTTGAAATATATCTAATGCATTATTATTTATATTAAAAATTTAGCTAAATCTAATTTATTCGAAAGCTAAAAATTCCAAAACTCCATCTGAAATTAAGTTTCATTTTATATTCTTTTCATTAATAGAATTTAATATACTAATACATTTAAAATGTAATAACTTGTTCTTGATTTTTAAATGTATTGAATTTTCAGAAGATTTGTGCTATAATTTCCATACATTTATAATTTATCAACTGATGACTGACAATATAACTATTCAAAATATTACAAGGACAAATATATGTTGTTATGTTCTCGTATTAACCCAACCTAAGTTCAGTTAAATAACATTCTTATAACTGGATATTAAAAACTTAGTCTTATTATTTTAAAAGGGGGAAAATTATAATGTCAAAACAAAAACGTAAGGCAAACTTACTCGAAGCTCTTATTCCTATTTTTTGTTTAATTTTATTTTTAGGAATTGCGGTTTTTAAGTATGAGGCATCACCTCACATTCCTTTGATTTGCGGTGCTGTTATAGCTGCTCTCATGGCTACTACTAGGCTAGGCTTTCAGTGGAATGAACTTGAAGAAGGCGTAATGAAAACTATCAATATGGCAATGCAAGCTGTTTTAATTCTTATGATAGTAGGTACAATTATAGGTACTTGGATACTAAGTGGAGTAGTTCCTACTATGATATATTATGGACTTAAAATATTATCACCTGGTATATTCTTAGTTGCAACCTGTATCATATGTGCAATAGTTGCTCTTGCTACAGGATCTTCTTGGACTACAGCAGGTACTGTTGGTATAGCACTTTTAGGTGTAGGTCAAGGCCTTGGTATTCCTAACTATATAGTTGCCGGTGCAATTATATCTGGTGCTTACTTTGGAGACAAAATGTCACCATTATCAGATACTACAAATCTAGCGCCAGCCATGGCAGGTGCTAATCTATTCGACCACGTTCGTCACATGCTATTCACAACTGGACCATCTTTAATAATCGCTCTTATCCTTTACGGTTTCTTAGGTGCTAAATATGCAGGTAAAAATATCGACCCTACTATAATAAATCAAATGCTCGGTGCACTCTCATCTAGTTTTAACATAAATCCATTACTCTTCCTTCCACCTATAATAGTAATCACAATAGTTATATTAAAAGTTCCAGCTATACCAGGACTTATAACAGGTTCAATCCTTGGAGGAATATTTGCTGCTATATTCCAAGGCTCATCAATAGGAGATATAATAACTGCTGCTAATGATGGATTTGTATCTCAAACAGGAATCGAAGCTGTAGACTCATTATTAACTCGTGGTGGTCTTCAATCTATGATGTGGACAGTATCTTTAATATTATGTGCTTTAACACTTGGAGGAATACTCGAAAAAACAGGAATGCTTGAAGTTATAGCAGAAAACATATTAAAACTAGCAAGAGGTACAGGTGGACTTGTTACAGCTACTATATTTTCTTGTATATTCGTAAACTTAGTTACAGGAGAACAATATCTATCTATAGTTATTCCAGGAAGAATGTATAAAGATGCTTATGCTAAAAAAGGTCTTCATCCTAAAAACTTATCAAGAGCACTTGAAGATTCAGGAACTCTTACATCTCCTCTTATTCCATGGAATACATGTGGAGCATATATGTATGCAACATTAGGAGTTCATCCATTTGCATATTTACCTTTTGCATTCTTAAATCTAATAAATCCTTTAATATCTATATTCTATGGATTTACAGGAATTACAATGCACAAGCTTCCTAAAGAAGAATATATTACAGAATAAAAAATTCGTCTAATCGCTAACGCGGTGACTCATACCTCCAACGAGTCCTACGGGCTCCGTTGCTTAAAACTGAAAGAAAATTTTATAATTTCCTTAAGCGTAAAATATGGGCCTGTAGGGCCCTTCTTTTTGTTTATTATAATTTTATTGAGAGGTCGTTGAATATGAAAAATATATTAGTACCACTTATATTAATATCCCTATCAGTAATAATGAACAAACCCATATATATAGGAATATCCGTTTCTGCCTTATTTGTATATATAAATGCAATATTAAATAAGTATCACTACAAAAATTTAAATAAAAGCATAATATCAAGTGTATTATCTGCAAAGCGTATAATCATAATTCTTTTATTAGTTGGTATGCTTACATCATCATGGATGGTTTGCGGAACTATACCATACATGATTTATTTAGGTCTCAGTATATTAAAAAAATATAACTTTATACTTCTCTCTTTTCTAATAATGTCTTCTATATCATATATACTAGGTACTGCTGTTGGAAGTATCTCAACTATAGGTGTTGTGATTATAACCATAGGAAGAACCGTAGGTTTAAATACCTCTATTTTGGCAGGCTCAATAGTATCCGGTGCATTCTTAGGAGATAGATCTTCACCTATATCTAGCGCCTTGAATTTGAATATAGAGATGACAAATTCTAATCCATATAAACTTATGCGTAAAATGAATGCAACATTGTTTCCAGCTTTTATAACCAGCTGTATCCTTTACTTTATTTTAGGTAAGTATAATAATATAAGCAATTACAGTAATCTAGACAATATATTAGTAAAGTTATCTAATAATTTTAATATAAACATACTGTGCTTGATACCAATTATTATACTTTTTATGCTAATATTACTAAGAATAGATATAACTAAATCGTTGCTAGCATCATTATGTTCTAGTTTCTTAATTAGCTTCTTAATTCAACACTCTAATATATCTAGCTTAATAAAAATATCATTAATTGGCTTTAATGAAAGTAACTCTACATCTAATATAATAAATGGAGGCGGATTTATATCAATGTTTCCCGTTGTATTTACAATAATAAGCGCAACTGCTTTCACTGGTTTATTAGATGCGACAAATAGCTTAAATATCTTGATAAATAAACTAATTTCATCAATCACAAACAAATATGACTTACTTAAAAAATGTTCTTTATTGAGTATAATTTTAAATATATTAACATGTAATCAAACCGTTGGAATAATTGTACCTTGTAAATTTATGAAAAATATATTTCTTGATTATAATTTAGAAAAAGAAGATTTAGCTAGATGTTTGAGCGATAGTGGTACAATAACAGTTGCTTTGATACCTTGGAATATAAATTCTATTATAGCTTCTACACTTTTAGGAGTATCTTCTGTTAATTTT
The DNA here is from genome assembly GCF_037844525.1 of Tepidibacter sp. Z1-5. Lineage (NCBI taxonomy): Bacteria > Bacillati > Bacillota > Clostridia > Peptostreptococcales > Peptostreptococcaceae > Tepidibacter > Tepidibacter sp. Z1-5. The sequence continues at coordinate 3,447 of NZ_JBBMMD010000044.1, forward strand.
ATTCCATACTCATTCTTATGTTATCTAATACCTATTATTTTTATATCAAAATCAAGAAAAAATAATAATATAGATATATTGGATTAAATGTTTTTTTAAATTTTTAATAGTATATAATGTAACAAAGGGAGGTTTTAGTATGTTAATGAAATATTTAGGTCATTCTGCTTTTTTAATTAAAACTTCAGAATGTAACATTTTGATAGATCCATTTATGAAAGATAACCCTAATTGCCCAATCAACTTAAAGGAATTGCCTCATATAGACTATATATTAGTTACGCATGGACATAGTGACCATATAGGAGATACTATTTTAATATCTAAAAAATACAACAGCACTGTAATATGTAACTTCGAAATATCTTTATATCTATCTAAATACAACATAAAATGTATTCCTATGCACATAGGAGGACGTATTAATCAATCTTTTGGAAAAGTTAAGATGATTCCAGCTCTACACGGTTCTAGTATTTATGAAGGTACTCACTTAATATATGCTGGTAATCCATGTGGCTTTTTATTAGAAATTGAAAACAACAAAATATATCACGCAGGAGATACAGGACTATCTATCGAAATGAAACTTTTAGAATATGAAAATATAGATTTTGCTATGTTACCTATTGGTGGTGTATTTACAATGGATATTGATGATTGCATAAAAGCTATAGAATTTATAAAACCTAAAAATGTTATCCCTATACACTTTAATACATTCGATGCTATAAATGCTGATCCTAATTTATTAAAGGACAATATTAAATCTTGTAATATTAATATTTTAAATCCAGGAGAAAATATTAATATATAAACAAAAAAGAGTTCATATGAACTCTTTTTTTACTCTATACTACTCTCCATCATTATTATTAGTTTCACTTTCAGTTGTTACTCTATCTTCTTCATCTGTTTTATCTTCAGTCGCCCCTTCAGTTGCTATCTCATCTTCAGTTGACTCTTCTAATTCAATAGTCTCTGTCTCTTTATCATAATCAACATCTATTCCTAAGTTTTCAGCAATAAATCTTAGTGGAACTATAGTTCTATTGCTCATTATTTCAGCCGGAACATCTATTTCTTTTTCTTCTCCATTAACATAGGCTTTTCCATCTTTTAAGCTTAATATAATTTCAACATCATCTTTAGTTATTATAACCTTTTTATCCTCAGCATTCCACTTAACATCTGCTCCAAGTCCCTCAGATATCGCTCTTACTGGAATTAATGTTCTTCCATACTTTATAACAGGAGGTGTATCGAATTTCATATTTAAATTTTCACTTATAATACTTTCAACTGGTAATACAGATATGTTCTCATTATTTTCTTTTATTTCCTTAGCTGTATCTTCTAGTTTTTCTAATTCTTCTTGTGTATATTTTTCTCTAACCATTTTCTTCATCTGTCTTTTTATATCTTTTATATTTTTACTTAACTTATCTATACTATTTTGCAATTCTTCTATTTTATCTAATAGGTCATTTGTTAACTTATCATTTTTATCTTTTTTAGCTTTTTTTATTTCTTTTTCTGCTTTTTCTTTTTCAAATTCTATTTCTATTTTTATTTTGTCTATATTAGCTTTTTCATATTTTATTTTTTGCATTTGCTCATAGTTTCTATTATTTTTAGATTTTTCATGACCCTTTTCTTGTGCGTTTATACTCATACTAGCTGGTCCTGTAAATACAATCGTAGAAACAAGTAATGCAGATATAATTCTCTTCTGTAATAATTTCATGTAAAACTCTCCTTCACAATTTATTTTCATAATATATTACGAAAATAAATTTTTGTTTTGGTACCAAATAAACAAAAAGCAGTTGAATTAATAATTCAACTGTTTTTTATTTAATCCTTATGCTTTTCTCCATGTCCTTGTTTATTTTTTTTAGGCTTATGACCATGCTTGATTTTTTTAATTTTCTGCTTTTTACTATTACCTTGTTTTATTTTATTTTTGACTTTATCATTATTATTATCATTATTTTCTTCATTTTCATATTTATCTTCTTTATTTTGCTCGGTTTTATAAGTTTTTATTATTGGTTCTGTAGCTTTATTACTCTGTACTTCTTTTGAGTAATTCATATCTTCTGACTGATTTTGAAAATTAGAATCTTCATTTATTTTTTCTTCATTTTCTACCGCAATATCATTAGACTCAACTTCAATAGAGTTATCTTCTTCCTCCGATTTAATAACATCGTTATATATTTGTCCACTTTTGTCAAAAATTTGATGAACTTTCATATTTTTAACTTCATACATGCTTACATTTATATTATGTTTTTTTATTTCTTTAAATACTTCATATTTACCAATAGACATATTATTTTTATGAGCATTTTTCATATTATTTTTATTGGATTTTAAATATACTATATTTATATAATTATCATTTTTGTCATTGTTTAATTTTAGTTGAAGATCTTTTTCTATATTTAATGTATCATTTACAGTAGAATCTAATATTACATCTGATATTAAAACAGAATTTTTTTGTGAAGATATGTAACTTTTTTCCTTCGCATTATTTATAGTTATATATAATGCATCTTCAACCTTTTTCCCTACAACATCTTTGTCTATTATTTCATTAGCTTCTTCATTTATCTCATTTACTTTTATTACTATTCCTTTTTTATTTAATTCAAACTCTATACTTGGATTTATATCTAAACTTACAACAGCTGCTGCAATCATATTTTTATTATTTTTTATGTTAAAAATATTAATTGACATAAATAAAATGAATACTACAGCTGCCAAAATAGATATCTTCTTATAATTTATTTTATTTTCACTATAAATATCATCTTTTACAAAGATAATGTGATTTCCTATATTCATTCCATCTTTTTTTATAACCTTTATATACTGCATATCATCACTTAGTACAATAGCAAAATCACCTTCAATTTTTATAATACAACCTTTGTATATCATATTTTAACACCTTCTTTATCAAGTGTAATATAACTTTTCAACAAATCTGAATCACCCTCTAATATTAGCACCGCTGCAATAATAAATTTTCTACTTCTTTTTAATATTTTTTGTGTTACATTCAAATCCTTTATTATTTTAGAATTAGGTATTCTCTTTTTTTCTATTAATTCCATTTTTATAGAATTATTTTCGAATATATATTTTGCTATATTGATAGCATTCATTCTAGTATCCTTATGTTTTGGCGATTCATTTAATAAATCATTAAATGTTATACCAAAATCATTCAATTTATTTTCAAAAGTTTTTATTTCTTCTTTTACAAGTATATCCTCTACAAAATCTTCTGATTTTAAATTGTTATATATATTTTCTTGTTCTTCTTTTGGAAATTGATTTATAGATATTACTTTAGAATCTTTTTTTATTTTTCTCAAATAATCTTTCGTCCTACTAGATATAACAATTTTAGCAAATGATATAAAATTTCCACATTTAGAGTCATACTTATCTATTGCTTCATTAAAACCTTCTAATCCCACACTATATTCTTCACTGTTTTCAGACTCTATATATCTATTCGTTACACTAGACACTGTTTTTATAATAAACGGAATATATTCTTCTATTAGTTTCTCTCTTTCAAGCTTATCCCCCATCTTTATTTTATCTAATCTCTTGACCAAAGAGTTTTTTTTGAAAATTTTCAGTAAATCAGTCAACCTATTCTACACCTCCTATACAGTAATACGATTTTATCTGTTTTTTTAAGTACATATATAAATCATATATTAATTTAGAAGATAATAGGTATAGATTCAACTCTATGGTTTTAATTACCAAGTAATGTATTTCATTATATTCCAAAATATAAAAATTCATCTAGTCGCTACGTACTGAATCATATCGCCAACGATGTCTATCGGCTCAGTTGCTCAAAACTAGTTGCAAGTGTAGTTATTTAATCAATATTATCTATAAATCCAAAGTTATATAATTTCCTTATACATAAAAAAACTGCGATAAATTTATCGCAGTTTTTTTATTATGATTTTAATATTTTTTCCATCTTATCTTTATCAAATCCCAATACCTCTTCACCTTCTATCAATATAACCGGAACTGACATATATCCCATTTTCATTAATCTTTTTCTAGAATTAGCATCTTCCGATATATTATACTCTATATATTCTAAATCGTTTTTATTAAAATAATCCTTTGCCATATCACAATATCCGCATGTATTACTACTATATATTTCTATTTTTTTATTCACATTGCATTCCTCCTTAAAGTGCTTATATTATAAATCAATGATCTAATTAACACCTACTTTATTATATAGATTTCCTAAAATAAAGTTTTAAAACATTTATTTTTATTTGCATTTAAAAATCTTATAATATATTATAAAATAATCTTACATTATAAATATAATATGCCCATAAAAAACATAGTTATATGTATTTAAAATATGTTATTTTTTATAATCTATAGGAAATTATTATTCTTTATAATTTTGATATATAGTTTCCATCATGAATTTTAAGCAACGGAATTTGTTGACATCATAAAATTTTTGAAAAGTCTACATTTTAACTTTCAGAATAAAGACTTTTTTGTTCTTAATTTTTTATAAATATTCCATTATTTAACACAGGGGGATTTACTATGAAAAAAATCTTAATACTTTCTGCTTCTACTGGTGGTGGTCACAATAGGGCTGCAAAGGCAATACAAGAAGAATTATTAACTAAAAATATCGACTGTAAGATAATAGATAGTTTGAAATTTGTAAGCCCTACAATAGATAAGATAATCTCTAAAGGCTACGAAAAATCAGCAATGTATACACCAAAAGCTTATGGTACAATATACAAAATATCAGATCTTAAAATAAGTAAAAATGAAATAAATAGCAATCTTGTACTTGCTTATATGATTAAAAGATTGAAAAAACTAATAAATACTATTCAACCAGATGCTATAGTAGGAACGCATCCATTTCCTTTGATGGCTGTTAGTAATTTGAAAAAAAATAATATAATAGATATACCCATAATATCCGTTCTTACAGATTACACTATCCATTCTACTTGGATTCAAGAAGAAGTTGATAGTTACATAGTTGGAGATGAATACGTTAAATACCTTTTAGCTGAAGAAGGAATACCTAATGATAAAATATACCCATATGGTATACCTATTGAAAAATCATTTTTATCAAGCGATATAGAAGGTATAAAAAAAGAACTTAATTTAGAAGATAAATTTACAGTTTTATTAATGGGTGGTAGCTTTGGTGCGGGTAATATTAAAGAAGCATTTTTAGACTTATTAAATATTAATAAAGATTTTCAAATTATAGTTGTTACAGGAAGAAATTCTTCATTAAAAGACAAAATACAAAAAACTTTAGCTTCTATAAATACAGATAAAAACGTCGTTATACTTCCATTTACAAATAAAATGAATGATATTTTATCAGTATCTGATATTCTAATTACGAAACCAGGAGGGCTTACTACTACAGAGGCTCTATTGAAGGAAATTCCTATGATAATCCCTTATTATATACCTGGACAAGAAGGCGAAAACCTAGATTTTTTACTAAATAGCGGAGTAGCACTTAAAACAACCGAAAAATACAACTTAAAAATCTTAATAACCCTTTTAATGGAAAACCCAAATAGGCTAAACAATTTGAAAAGTAATATAAAAAGTTTAAAAAAATTGAATTCATCAGAAAATATATCCAATTTAATAATATCAAAAATTAAATAAAGCAGGCATTTAGCCTGCTTCATTTAATATCTATCGACATCTGGGTCATAAAAATCTTCCTCATAATCATACTCGAAATTCTTATAGTTATTTTTAAACCCATCATTTCTTCTATTTTTAGGTTTTGAGTTTTTAGGTTTAACCGTTTTCTTAAGTAAGTTTTCTAATTTTTCTTCACATTCACAATCATATTTTTGCTGTCCTTTTAACTTTAAACTTTCTTTTCTTCTCTTTTTCATAGCCTCATGTTCTTCTGAACTCATAAAGACTTTCATAGTTACACCTCTACTTTAATTTTAATATAATAATTTATTATTCAATAAATTATATAAAAATTATACATCAGACATACCTCAATTTCAATAAATTATAGATTTTTTGTACAAAAAAACCAAGGTATTTAACCTTGGTTATATCTCTCTTCTTCCTTCTAAAGCTTTTGATATCGTTACTTCATCTGCATACTCCAAGTCTCCTCCAACAGGAAGTCCATGTGCAATTCTCGTAACCTTTATACCTAAAGGTTTTATAAGTCTAGATATATACATAGCAGTAGCTTCTCCTTCTATCGTAGGATTAGTAGCTAGTATGATTTCCTTAACAGTTTCTGTGTTTAACCTTTGAAGCAGTTCCTTTATTTTTATCATTTCAGGACCTACCCCCTCCATTGGAGATATTACTCCATGAAGAACATGATATTTACCCATAAACTCTTTAGTTTTTTCCATAGCAGCTACATCTCTTGGATCTTCTACAACACATATAACATCTTCTGTTCTATTTGGATTAGAGCATATATTACACTTATTAGAATCTGTTACATTACAGCATACAGCACAATATTTTATCTGTTTTTTAGCATTTATTAATGCTTCAGATAATTTTTCTACATCTATCATATTCATATTTATAACATGAAAAGCTAATCTTTGTGCTGTTTTCTTACCAACACCAGGAAGTTTTGAAAATTCCTCTATAAGCCTTGATATCGGTCCTGAATAAGTTTGCATATTTTCACCTACTTAAAACATTCCTGGAAGGTTAAGTCCACCTGTTAGCTTAGCCATTTGAGAATTTACCATCTCATCTGCACTTCTTAAAGCTTCATTAACAGCAGTTAAAACTAAATCTTGAAGCATTTCTATATCATCAGGATCTACAACTTCTGGCTTTATAGCTATATCTAGTATCTCTTTTTTACCATTTACCTTAACTATAACAGCCCCTCCACCAACAGAAGCCTCAACCTCTTTTTCTTCAAGCTGTCCTTGCATTTTTTCCATATCTTTTTGCATCTTTTGAACTTGTTTTAACATATTATTCATATTTCCACCCATTCCTGGGAATCCTTTTTTAGCCATAATTCATCCTCCTTTAAAAATTACTTTAAAATATATTATAGCATATAATAATTATTATGTTCTACGTTTCTTTTATAGAATCTTTTACTTGTATAATCTCTTTAGGAAATACATTTTCTAATATTTTTATACCTTCATCTTCTTGATTATTTGTTGAATTATTTTTCATATCTGATTTTAACTCTATTTTAATATTTATATTTTGACCTGTGATATTATTTATAACGCTTTTTATATATAATTTTTCTTCATCTCTATTTAATCTATCTTTTATAAATTTAAATTTATCATCAACTAACATTATAAGTGTGTTATTTTCCATTTCAAAATCATTAATTTCTTTTAACATAGCTTGAATAGACATCTGCTTATCATTTTTCATATATTCTAATATCTGAGTCCATGAATTTTCAATCTCTACGACATCTGGATTCTTAGGTTTTTTTGGTTTTTGAACATATTGTTCATTTTTAATAGCACCATTTTTAGATATATTATTTTTACTTTCTATAGTATTATCATTTCTAGGTATACTTACACCATTTTTTATTATATTTTCTATATTTTGTATTCTACTTAAAATAGAATCATCATCTAATTTAAGTACAGGTTGAGATAATTTCATTATAGTTATTTCAAGTGATATTCTTGGATTAGAAGCGTATTTTATATTATTTTGAGTTTCAGATAATAAGTTTATTATTTCTATTATATTATTCAAATCCACAGCTTCAGCTTGCTTTTTTAATAAATCTATAGTCTCCACTGGCAAATTTATTATTTCATATAATTCATGAGATACTTTACAAACCATTAAGTTTCTAAAATGATCTATCAAATCAGTTAAGAAATGCTTTATATCTTTACCGCAAATTATCAATTCATTCAACAATTCAAGCGCCTGTTTAGTATCTTCTTCTATTATGTGTTTACTCATATCAAATAAAAAATCTATATTAACAGTTCCAAGAAGATTTACTACATCAGAATATTTAATTTCATCCTCACTATATGATACACACTGATCTAGTATACTCAAAGCATCTCTTAATGCTCCTCCTGCATTTCTAGCTATTAAATTAAGAGCCTTTTCTTCAACTTGAATATTTAAATCATCGCATATTTTTTTCATACGCATAACTATATCATCAACTTTAACTCTTTTAAAATCATATTTTTGGCATCTTGATAATATGGTTGCAGGTATTTTATGCGCTTCAGTAGTTGCAAGTATAAATATTATATAATACGGAGGTTCTTCTAATGTTTTTAATAAAGCATTAAATGCTCCTTGAGATAACATATGTACCTCATCTATTATATACACTTTATACTTTCCTTTTGTTGGAGGATATTTCACATTTTCTCTTAATTCCCTTATATCATCTACTCCATTGTTGGATGCAGCATCTATTTCAATAACATCCATTATACTGTCATTTAATATACCTTTACAAATTTCACATTCATTACAAGGCTCATGATTATCTGGATTCATGCAATTAACAGCTCTTGCAAATATCTTAGCAGTAGATGTCTTTCCAGTACCTCTTGTTCCAGAAAACAAATACGCATGAGCTATACTATCGTTATCTATCTGGTTTTTTATTGTTTTTGTTATATGCTCTTGACCTATTACATCTTCAAACTTCAATGGCCTATAAACTCTATATAATGCCTTATGCATAAAATCACCTCTATGTATATTCATTCTGTTCTATTATATACTAAAAAAAAAAAGACTTCTATGGGGGGAGAAGCCTTTTAAATAGGGGAGAAATTGAAAATATATTTAATTTTCTTTTATATTATTATCATATTTCAGATTTATATACCTATTAATAAAAAAAATCTCTATATAAATAGAGATTTTATTTTTTATATTAAATGCTGTGCACCATATATTGTACTAACCTCATAAACGTTACCTAGACAGTTAGCTCAATTTAGGCTACCCTACGGCACATGAAAGTGATCACTTACCGTTGCTTCCTTCCGGACCTGGCGGGATTCATGAGCTTTCATTGCGTAGGACCCAAATATCATCACCACTTATCTAGGGCAGCTCTACAAGCATTAGCCCTCCATATGGAATTCAACCCTGCTACAGCGGATTGCAGGTTACAAGGCACCGCTACCTCCCCGTCTAGCACAGCAAACTTTAAAATCATTTTTAATTGGCGGAGAAAGCGGGATTCGAACCCGCGATACAGTTTCCCGTATACACGCTTTCCAGGCGTGCTCCTTAAGCCAACTCGGACATCTCTCCCTAACGCTTTCTTAGTTTCCTAAAAAAATTCTTTATAATAGAAGATGTTGCTTCTTCTAATACTCCGAATGATATATCTATATCTTTATCTTGTAAGAAATCTTGCTTTAATTTGAGCTTATATTCAGAATCTACAGTCTTAGTGTTTCTAGTTCCAATTACTAATGTTTTTATTCTAGATTCATTTATAGCTCCCAAACACATAATACATGGCTCCATAGTTACGTATAATTTACATCCTATAAGCCTCCACCCTCCTAAAGCTTTAGCAGCCTCTCTTATAACGAGTATTTCTGCGTGAGCTGTTGGGTCCTTCATTGTTTCTCTTAAATTATGTGCTCTTGCTATTATCTCATCATTTTTGACTATAATAGCTCCTATGGGGATTTCTTCTTTTAAATAAGCTTTATGAGCTTCTTTTAAAGCTTCTTTCATGTAAAAAGAATCTTCCATATTTCCTCCTAAGCTTATATTATACCTATAGGATTTAACTTTAATATTTTTAATTATTGAAGTTGACAAGTTCTATAATATCATATTAATTATTTTTTTTCAACTTTTATTGTTATGTTATAAATGTATATTATGTTATTTTTAAACATTTTATTCATAATATAGGGTTTGATTTTCAAACCCTATATTAATTAAATTATATTATTTAGTTATTTTTTCTACTCCACCCATATATCCTCTTAAAACTTCTGGTACTACTACTGAACCATCAGCTTGTTGATAGTTTTCAAGTACTGCAGCAAGAGCTCTTCCTATTGCAACTCCTGATCCATTAAGGGTATGAACATATTCTGCTTTAGCCTTTTTATCTCTTTTAAATCTTATTCCAGCTCTTCTAGCTTGGAAATCTTCAAAGTTTGAACAAGAAGATATTTCTACATATCTATTATAACTTGGCATCCAAACTTCTATATCATATTTAAATGCAGCTGTAAATCCTAAATCTCCTGTACATATCTTAACTACTCTATAAGGAAGTCCTAATAATTGAAGAACCTTTTCTGCATTATTTGTAAGTGTCTCAAGTGTTTCATAAGAATCTTCAGGCTTTACAAAGTGAACTAACTCAACTTTATTAAATTGATGTTGTCTTACAAGACCTCTTGTATCTCTTCCAGCAGATCCAGCTTCTGATCTAAAACATGGTGTATAAGCACAATATCTTATCGGAAGAGTTTCACCCTCTATAATTTGATTTCTGTGAATATTCGTAACAGGTACTTCTGCTGTTGGAACTAGGAAATATTCTCTTCCTTCTAATTTAAACATATCTTCTTCAAATTTTGGAAGTTGTCCTGTTCCAATAAAACTATCTCTGTTAGCCATAAAAGGAGGCAATACTTCACTATATCCAGCATCTGTATGAGTATCTAAGAAAAAGTTTATTAAAGATCTTTCAAGTCTAGCTCCTAAATTTTTATACAATGTAAATCTTGATCCTGTTATTTTTGCTGCAGTTTCAAAATCTAATATTTCAAGATCAGTTCCTATATCCCAGTGAGCTTTTGATTCAAAATCAAATTTCGTTGGCTCTCCCCATTTTCTGACTTCTACATTGTCATCATCTGTTGTTCCTTGTGGAACATTTGGATTAGGTACATTAGGTATTCTCATTAAATTATATTCCATCTTAGCTTCTACTTCTTTAACTTTTTCGTCTAAAACTTTTATTTTATCAGAAAGTTCTTTTAATTTAGCCATTATTTCAGTAGTATCTTTTCCTTCTTTCTTAAGATTAGGAATTTCTTTTGATGCTACATTTTGCTCATTCTTCATTTTTTCAACTTCTTGTAAAAGTTCTTTTCTTTGGTCATCTAATTCTAATACCAAATCTAAATCAAAATCCTTTTCTCCACGTCTTGCCATAGCTTTCTTTATACCATCTAAATCATTTCTTATTCTTTTTATATCTAACATTATTATTCCTCCTTATATTTTGTTCTTTTTTATACATAAAAAAAGCCCCCGTCCCTATAAAGGGACGAAAGCTTACATCTTCCGCGTTGCCACCCTGATTGGTCAATAAATAACCCTCTCAATGTCGTTAACGACGACCACCGTTCAAGCCTATTTTATTTCAGCTTGACAGCTCCAGAATGGATTCAAAAGTAACCGACATGAGTTCTCACCAACCACTCACTCTCTGATGACAATTATCTTTTTACTAGTTTCTTTCACAGCTTTTAAAATTATTATACACTATTTGTTGTTTATTATACTCACTTTATCAAATCTTTTCAAGTATAATTTGAAATTTTTTTCAATTTTTTTAGAATAATCTACCTGGAGTATCCAATTCCATCAGCGCTTTCATCCTTTTAGCAATAACTGGATTAAATGCCATTGCATTTTCAAACCATTGGAATATACCCTTATGTTCTTCTCCTTCTTTAATTTAATCTTTGTTTTTAGTAATTCTCACAATGCATCTCAAAGTATCCTTGTCCTACCTTGCAAACCGGACATATGTTAGGTGCTGAATCTCCTTCATGTATATATCCACATACTCTACACTTCCATAATACTGTTTCTTTCTTTTCAAAGACTTCATTATTTCTAACATTCTCAGCAAGCTTTAAATATCTTTCTTCATGTTTTTTCTCAACTTTAGCTATCATGTTAAACGAAGCTGCAATACTTGTAAATCCTTCTTCTTTTGCTGTTTGTGCAAATTTAGGATATAGCTTATCCCATTCTTCATTTTCTCCCATGGCAGCATATTTGAGGTTATCTAAAGTGGTATCTTGCCCAATTGGATATGTAGCAACAACATCTACAGGTGCTGGAAATTCTTCACCCTCTAATCCTTCTTTTATATGGTCAAAGAATATTTCTGCGTGTATTTTTTCATTATCTGCAGTTTCTAAAAATAGTTCTGATATCTGATCATATCCCTCCTCCGTAGCTATCTCAGAATAAAATGTATATCTATTTCTAGCTTGAGATTCTCCAGCAAAAGCCTTCATCAAGTTTTGTAATGTTTTAGTTCCTTTTAATTTCATAAAAAATGCCTCCTCTTAATTTAAAGTTATATACAAAATTAAGTGTAGGCATTTTTTATATTTTTTATTCTATTTTATGGTTTATTTTTCCGATTTAAGCTGCTTATGATATACAACGCTTTGAGGATATGGTATTTCTATTCCATTCTTATCAAACTCATACTTTATTTTTTCCATTAAAGCATAATACTCATCCCAATAATCAGATGTTTTAACCCAAGGTCTTGCTGCTATATTTATAGAACTATCTGCAAGTTCTTGAACTCCAATTATAGGTTGTGGCTCTTTTAAAACTTTATCCTCTTCATCGAATACTTTTTTTATAATATTTTTTGCTGTTCTTATATCGCTATCATAAGATATTCCAAATATAAAATCTATTCTTCTTTTATCTTGTAATGTAAAGTTTATTATATTATCCGATGTTAATTTAGTATTTGGAACTATTATTGTCTTGTTATCAGGAGTCTTTAGAATTGTGTTGAATATTTGGATTTCCTCAACACTGCCTTCTGTTGATGCTCCTTGTATATAATCTCCTGTTCTAAATGGCTTAAATATAAGTATCAATATTCCAGATGCAAAATTTGATAATGTACCTTGAAATGCAAGCCCTACAGCAAATCCAGAAGCACCTAGAACAGCCACAAATGAAGTTGTAGGCATTCCTAAATTATTAAGTGCTGATACACTCACAAATACTACACAAAGTACGTATACAAGCTGTGAAACAAATGATATCAATGATTTGTCTATATTAGATTTTTTTAAAAATCTGTTAGTTATACTCTTTACTTTTTTTGAAAAGAACATTCCAATTACTACTATAAGTATTGATCCTAAAATGTTCATTCCATATTTAGCTACTTGAATGTCTTGTAACATCTTAAAAACTGTCTCCATATTCGATCTCCTTAAACTATGATTTTAATTAAAACTTCTTTATTATTTTGATAACTTTCTTAGTATATCTCCAAGCTCATTTAAATATCTTCCATAAGCCTCAAAATCTCCATCTTTTAAACTGCTTCCAGCTTTATTGTATAAATCATTAGCCTTGTTAATCAACTGATCTTTGTCTAAGTCAACATTAGATTCATCTGTTGTTTCATCTATTATAACATTTTGATTATCTGATTTGAACATGGTATTTAATGCCTCTTGTAGCGTATCTTTCATAACAACCTTGTCTTTATATGCTACGAATATTTTTTCTACTGCTGGTATACTGTTTTGTGAATCTGATTTAATATATAATGGTTCAACATATAATATAGAGTTCTCAATAGGTATAGTAAGTAGTGTTCCTCTTATAACAGTAGATCCACCTGTATTCCATTGAGTTAAATCCTTAGATATTTCAGGATCTTTATCAATTTTTGCCTCTATTTGCTCTGGACCTAATATATTTTTATCCTTAGGGAATTTATACACTATAAGCTGACCGTATTTATCCTCATCATTTCTAGCTACAAATAATGCGGTCATATTTTGCTTACCTTGTGGTGTATATGGTATTGTAAGTAAAAATTCAACCTCGTCCTCATTAGGTAATTTAAAAGTTATATAATTTGATTCTATACCTAAAGATTCAGTTTCTTCTTCGCTTTTAGTATTTTTAGATTTTTTAGCTACTTCCCACTTATCTTCCTTGTTATAAAATACCTCTGTATTTTTCATATGATAAGTCTCATATATCTTGGCTTGTATATCAAATATAGTTTGAGGATATCTTATGTGTTTCTTTATATTGTCAGGCATATCATCTATAGATTTAAACAAATCTGGGAATATCTTATTATACGTATTTATCATAGGGTCATTTTTATCAGCTATATAAAAATCTGTAGTTCCATCATAAGCATCTATAACAACTTTAAATGAGTTTCTTATATAATTTATATCATTATCCGAATACGGTTGAGAGTATGGATATTTAGACGTATAAGTATATCCATCTATCATCCAGTACATCTTACCATCCGATAAAACTAAGTATGGATCATCATCAAATGATAAAAATGGAGCTATCTTTTTAACTCTTTTCTCTATATTTCTATTTAGTATTATCTTACTTTTAGAGTCTATACTTGAAGCTACCAAAAACTTCAAACTTCCTCGGTCTATGCTGTATAAAATTCTATTAAGTGTAGTAAGATTTATACCTGCTTTTCCATCGTATTCAGAAAAAGCATTAGTCTCTCCTTTAGGATAGTCAAATTCTTTTTCAGAAGTATTTGTTACTATATAATCATCAGTAAGTTCTCCAAAGTATATCTCTGGTCTTTTAACATCAAATCCTTCAACTAAAGATACAGGAGGTATATCTCTTATAACCATTTTAGGCTCTCCACCAGGCGTTATTTCATTTACTGGTGACATAGTAAGTCCATATCCATGAGTATACTTGATATGTTTGTTAAGCCATGTTTTAGCTTTTTCATCTAGTTTGTTTTGATTTATCTCTCTAGCAGATAAAAATACTTGATTTAACTTGCCATCAATCATATATCTGTCAATATCCACATCATTGAAGTTATAATAAGGTCTTAATGTTTGAATCTGATTGTAGGTCTCTTTAGTAGGTCTATAATCATTTATACTTATATTACTTAAAGTCTGTTCATTTTTTAATATATCTTCAATTTTTATATTTTGTTCAGCCAAGAAGTTTTCTTCTGTTACTTCATTTAAATTATATGCATTTTTAGTGTAATCTATATTGTACTCTAAGAATTTTTTTTCTTTTGATATCTCATTTGGCGATACTATAAAATTTTGAACTCCAGTTTGTACTATAGAAGAACCTATACTTATGACAATTAGCATCATAGGACCTATAAGTAGTGTTCTTATTCTTCTTTTCTTATACGCTATTACAACAAATAAAGCTGATACCAATGCTATTATAGCAGATAATCTATACATCCATAGATTTATATTAACATCTGTATAACTTGCTCCATATGCCACTCCTCTAGGAGAATAAAGCAATTCAAATGATGCCAAATAACTTTTAATTGCTATTATTATAAAAAATACAACTCCTATAACTGCTATTTGATTTAATGCAAGATTTAAAACATTTTTCAATGTATCTCCTATATTAGACATATCATTTAAATTTCTAATATTATCATCGAATTTATTTAATTTCTTAAAAGATGCTAACATTAGATAATATACAATAGTTATTATAAATAGAAATACTAATAATCCTACCATTATGTTTAATATTTGATTTATTAACGGTAACTTAAAGACATAAAACGAAACATCATTGTTAAATATAGGATCCTTTATATTAAATGATGTTGCATTCTTAAATTGAAGTATTTCCATCCATAAGCTTGATGATATTTTCAAACTAAAAAGTAAAGATATAATAATCGTTCCTACAAAAGTTATAATCTTTATAGGTTTTTCCTCTTCTTTAGAAGTTATTACATTCATGTGTAGATAATAACTTTTCTTTATTCCTATTAAATATATATATATTAGTACGGCTAATATTAAAAATATAGGAACCGCTATATATAGTTTTGCAAATATCTGTTTTATAAAAGTAGAGGTATATCCCACTTCTTTAAACCAATTATAATCTGATAGAAAAGTAATTATTCGAGAAAAAAATCCAACTACCGTAACTATCAATAATACAAGTAATGCTGTAAGTATGTTTTTAGATTTACTCACATGTATCCCCCTTCCAAAATTTAAGTTTATTTAATCATGTTAAATATTTCATATATTGAATTTTATTACTAGTATACCAAAAAATATATTCATTATATACGTGATTTCAATATATAATAAATATATTTTTCGACTTATAGCTTTTTTATTTGTTGTTATTAGGTGAATTGAGTTTAAATTTATCAGAAAAATAAAAGTTTCGCACTTAAAAATCACAATTTGTAGTTTACTATAAAATACCAAATAATATGTTTTTAAATCGTAAAATAAATTTACACTTAATATAACTAGTAGAAATTATTTTTTAACTCTTCAAACATCTTATCAGCCCATTTAACTGAAGCAAGATAGTGACTAGAAAGAAGTTTAATTTCATAATTTATATTAGATGCAGAATTACGTATATCATCAAATGCACCACGTTCATAAGCAAAGCACAGTGTCATTGCATCACTATACATTGTTTTTTTACCTAAAAGTGTATTTTTCATTTCTTTAGAAATTGGTATTGATTTTAATGCTTCAGCCATATCCATTTCCAAAACAGTATCTACTATTGAAAGTGTACCCAATAAAGATAATTCTTCTACTGAGTTTTTAAGATTAGAATGTAGTGCAATTTCTTTTAGAAGATTCAATCTTATCATAGCATACCTTACAGCTTCGTTAGTTTCTTGTTTACATATGTCTTGAACCATTGCTAATGAAAGCCATCTTCTAAGTTCATTTACACCGAGTATTGCTATAGCTTGTTGTATTGATGTTATATCATTTTGCATTCTAGAATTTGAATTTACTATGTTTAGAAGTTTATAAGTCAAAGATATATCAACTCCTATGATATCTGATAATACTTTGAAATTTGGTTCAGCTGTATTTAACTCATTCATAAGTTTTACATATTGAAGAGCACTTTCTGATAATGCTTTTCCTTTTTGAAGTGAAGGTTTTGAAAAATAAAATCCTTGATAATAATCAAATCCAATAGATTTTGCCCATTCGAATTCTTCTTTAGTTTCTATTTTTTCAGCCAGTATTAATTTCCCTAACTTTTTTAATTCTTTTACAAGTGCTTCTATTCCGTCCTTAGTATTCTCTATAAAATCAACTTTAACAATATCACATAAATTAGTTATTTCACTATATTTATAGTCTGTTGTATAATCATCTATTGCTAATGTATATCCTAATTCATTAAGTCTTTTTATTTCTTTTAATAATTTTTTATCCGGTTCTACATTTTCTAGAATTTCTATCACTACTTTATCTTTATTTAATAATTCTGCTATACCTGATTTTATTAGATGGCTATCAAAGTTAATAAAAGCTTTAGATTCTCCTACTAGATTATTGATACCGAAATTGAAATAACTATTTATAAGTAATATAGAAGTTGCAACATTATCAGAAACATTCCCGTTAAAAAAATTTCCATCACTATTTCTATATAATAGTTCATATGCAATTACATTATATTCATTATCAAAAATTGGTTGTCTTGCAATATATATGTTCATACTTACCTCCATTTCTATTTTATCTTTCAATATTAATAATAGTTATACCCAGAATAATTATCTTTTTAACAAAAAACATTTATAAAAAAAGCCTCTATTTGTGATATATTTGAGTTAACAAAAACACAAAATGAGACTTCTTTTATAAATACTTTATTATAAAAGTAATCCAATTACAATAATAAATTGCATTTAATTTTCTAGAAATTATCTGTTTTATCAGTATAACTTCATTGTATATATTGTTAAAACCTAATACTTTTCAACATAAAAAAGCTAATCCTTAAATTTATTTTTAAGAACTAGCTTTTTTATGTTGATCTATTATATGAGCTATTCATTCTTTGGTGGACTCACTCCTTTGTTTTTAATATTCTTTAATTATTTGTAATTTTATAGTTTTCTTCAATCACCCCTTATATAAATATTTATTTCCTTATAATCTAATATATTTTCTTTGGTTGTATCATCCCCTCTTCTGTATGTATTTGTTAATGTTATTATATCATACTTTTCAGAAAATTCAATATTTTTATTTGAATTTTCTGAAAAGTTCTTTAATTAACATTCAAATAAAAATAAAGCTTATTAAAATATTGACTAAATGTCAGGATTCTAATAAGCTCCATTCATATTTATTAATTTCCAAGCTTCATATCTTCATCCCTTATATATCCTTTATTTCTCATAAACTCAGATATAATAAGAGTAATTACTGCTGGAAGTACAAAGTGAAGTATTATTATACTCAACATAGCCGACTTTCCCATAACAGCTATAGTTGATATTTGACCAACAAGTCCACTAGTTCCCATACCAGCACCTATACTGTTAGTTTTCATGTGAAACAATGTAGTAGACAAAGGTCCAAGTATAGCACTTGTTATTATAGGAGGTAACCATATTAGAGGATTTTTAATTAAATTTGGAACTTGAAGCATAGATGTACCAAGACCTTGAGATATAAGTCCTCCAACCTTATTCTCTCTATACGATGCAACTGCAAATCCTATCATCTGGCAGCAGCATCCAACAAGTGCAGCTCCTGCAGCTAATCCATTAAGACCAAGTGCAATAGATAAAGCTGCTGAACTTATAGGAAGTGTAAGTATTATTCCCATAGTTACAGATACGATTATTCCCATAGGTATTGGTTTTAGTTCTGTAGCTTTATTTATAAAACTGCCTAAACCACTCATCATAGAAGATAGTATTGGAGCTATAAATATACCTACAAACCCACCAACTAGAATAACCATTGCAGGAATTAAAACTATATCAATGCTAGTCTTCCCTGATATTAATCTTCCTATTTCAGCCGCTATTAAAGATGCCACAAAAGCTCCAACAGGGTCTCCTATTCTAAGACTAGCTACTCCATCAACTATATTAACAGTTCCAGCTCCTATAGCTCCTGTTATTAAAGATGCAAATATTACAAGAGGTGGAGCACCTAGTGAATATGCAACACCAGCTCCTATAGCAGGCCCCATCATATACTGAGCTATTTTTCCGAATAAAACTACATCCTCAAATCCCGAAATATCTCCTATTTGCTTTAATATAAGGCCTATTATAAGCGAACTAAAAAGACCTAATGCCATACCATTCAACGTTTTAGTTAAATATTCTCTCATACAAATTCTCCTTTATATTAAGTTTCACTTTATAAGTATTTCATCATATTGTCTATGCTATTTAATGCCTTTAATCTTATCTTTTCATCTATTTCTATATTTTGTCCTTTATCTTGAATCATGCACTTATATATATCTTCTAATGACGTTTTTTTCATATTCATACATATAAGAGTTGGCGATAATAAATCAAACTTTTTATGTGGATTTAATCGTCTTAGTACATGAAGTATTCCCGTTTCTGTGCCTATTATTACTTTTTTATCTTCTAAATTCTTGACATACTCTATTATTTGAGATGTCGATCCTGCATAATCAGCACTATTTATTACATCTTCTCTACATTGTGTATGAACTATTATAGGTATATTTGGATGTTTTTCTCTCATATTTATTACTTCTTGTTTAGTAACTTTATCGTGTATATTGCAGTATGCAGTCCATGAGATTATATTTTTATCTTTAACTTTTTTAGATATATAATTGCCTAAATTCATATCAGAAACAAATAATATATTTTTACTATCTAATTTTCCTATTATTTCAACTGCTTTAGATGTAGGTATACAAAAATCTGATACGGCCTTTAACTCTATTTGTGAATTAAGACTTGATACTATCGTAAATTGAGGATGTATATTTTTAAAGTTTATTAATTCATCAATATTTATCATTGTATTCATAGGACATACAGCTTCATCTACAGGCAAAATAATATTTTTATTAGATACAAGCTTTAGCGTTTGAGCTAAACTTTTAACTCCACACGAAATTATAGTTTCACAATCAATGTTCTTCGCTATTTCTATTAATTCTAAATAATCACCTACATAATCTGCAATCTGCTGAACCTCGTAATTTTGATAATTATGTGCAAATATCTTTATATTTTCTTCTTCTTTTATCTTAATTATTTCATCTATCATACTAATCATTATTTTCTCTCCTAGTTTTATATTTCAAATGTATACTCTTTTGTCTTGTCACTTATTCCCATAAAAATACGACTTTTTTTATTTCTTTATTAAATATCCTTTTTTATCCATTTCCGTAAGTATATCTTTATATACATTATCGTTTTTGACCTCTATTGTATGAAAATGTATTCCATGCGTCAAGCTAGATATAATTTTTGACTCTTCTCTTTCAAGCTTATATATGAATTCATTTAATTCTTTTCTTGAAGATATATTTATAATTCCTCTTATTTCACCATAAACAGGATGTTCAACTATTACATCTAATACCTTAGCTCCCATATCAATTATAATTTCTAACTCTTCCTTTATTTGATCGATACTACAATGATGATTCGACATTATAACCTTTATCATATCTTCCTTTACTATTGATGGAATTATATAACCTTGAGGTGTTGCCATTATATTTATTCCCTTAGCTCTGAGTATTGCTATATCCTGAACTATAACCTGTCTACTAACATTTAAATCATATGCAAGGCTTGCCCCTTTTATAGGATTAGTGCTTTCTTTTAAAATTCTCTCTAAAGATTCTCTTCTCTCTAATGTATCCATTTAATCGCCTCCTTATTAGATTATATATTATAAAATTAAAAAAAAGAAGTCAGTTCAAACTTCTATTCTATAATCTACCATACCACTTCTTCTCTTAGGTACTCTTTCTTTGTATCATTATTTTAATAAATAAATTCTCTTCATTTTTTAATCTCCCCCCTTTATTTAATTCCTTATTCTCTTGCTAGTATTTGTAAACTGCATACTCCATTTAACTCTCTAACTTTATCTATAACATCATCTATTGATATAGTCATCTCTTTAGTATCTACCGTTAAGGTTAAGCTTGCTACATCATTTATAGGTATGTTTTGATTTATTGTTATTACATTGCATCCAAAGTCAGCTAATCTATTAAGAGTTCCTGATAAAACACCTTTAGTATGGTCTAAAAACAAAGAAAAAGTAACTATATTGCCAAGTTGATCATTACTACTTAAAAAAACATAATCCTTGTATTTATAGAAAGCGCCTCTACTTATCCCTACTATTTTAACTGCTTCTGTAACTTGATTAACTTTACCAGAGCTTAATATTTTTTTTACCTCTATAACTTTTTTATAAACATCTGGTACAACATCTTCATCTATTAGGTAAAATATTTTTTTAGTCAAATTCAATCCTCCTTGTCTTTTTTAGCTAACAATTGTATTTTGTATTTGATATTTCTAAATACTATCATACATTTTTCTTAATTCAATAATATAGTTTTCATTTTTTGTATTATTTATTATATATATTAGAGTATGAATATCTCTAGGGGGAGATTATTCTTACATATCCTAATTTTACTAGAGTTTCGAGTATAAAAAAACGTTTATTTAAAAATTTTTAATTTATATTACTATTAATTCTAAACCTATATTAATAATACGTTTACTCATTCTTTATTTATAATTATATGGTAAAATAGTCAATGTAGATTATATCTAGGAGATGATATATTTGATAAATAAAGATAAAAAAAATTAATTATTTACTTGTCTATTTATATAATATTTTCAGTATATTTTTTTAATGCAACTACATATTCTGCCAATGAGCATTTAATTTTCAAAAAGGTTATGAAAATTAGAATCGAAAAAAATAGAAAATCAATTTTCATAACAAATAAAGACACTATAGATGAGTTCGTAAATAACATCAAATATAAGATTCATTTACATGAATATAAAAACTACGACTACACACAAGATCGATTCGATATAAACTTTTATTTTTCAAACAATAGATGGGTAATCTTAAGGTATGATAAGAAAAATAAAGCTTTAATAGCACCCTTAGCATCAAAGTTATCTACAGAAGAGGCTTTTATTTATGATTCTTTTATTGAAAATAACTATTAAATACTTCAACTAGTTAGGAGGTTATTATGAATAAATTAATTAAGATTTTAAAAACCTACTTAAAATCTTGTATCCTTATGCTCCCATTCATGATTATAGGTAGCTTTACAGCTGATTTAATAACTTATTATAATTACGGTTATATTCCTCCTAATTTGATAGAATACGACCGTATAATCATAGGAAGTTTATCTTCAGGTATAACTATATCATTTTTACTATATCCAATAGAAAAAACTATTCCTATATATGATGAGAATATATTTAGAAAAAACTTAAATAAAGCTTTAAGTAAAAACAAATTTGAAAACTTATCTAATAAAGAAAATATTTTAATTATAAAGCATAATTTTATCAAAAGATTTATTTTTGGTAAGGAATTAAATATCTCCCTATATAATGATAAAGCAATATTTAAAGGTTCTAGAGTAAATATTATAGCTATATGTAATAATTTAAAACAAAAGAATATATAATTTTGATATGATAGAATAATATATTTATAATCGCTATTTTTTATTTCTTAAATTTTCAAGTAACCACGTAATCTTTTTTATTATAATCGTTAGCTTTATTTGTATATTTATATACAAAAAAATATGCTACTTAAATGTTAGTTACCTAGATTTCGTACAAACGAAATCTGGGTTATTTTTTTAGGGTCTGTGGGTTATTAAAAACTATCTATACAAATACCGCGAATACAACGATATTTTTACCATA
>NZ_JBBMMD010000045.1:0-79759 GCF_037844525.1 Tepidibacter sp. Z1-5
GTTTTAATTTATAATAGAGTTGCTAATATTAAAACTGTCTATACAAATGTTAGTGAATACTTTTAGATATTTTGACTAATATAACTTAGGTTTTATCGTTTAATAATCCGTTAAAAAATTTGCGTGTCTGACCGTAGGGAGTTCGTAAATTTTAGAATTATTAATAAGATAAAAGCTTAGTTGTATTCAAAATATCGTTGCATTCGCGGTATTTTTATAGATAGTTTTCGATAACCCACAAGACCTCAAGAAGAACTTAGGTTTTCGCCTTACTTTATAACGTGAAATAATTTCTAAATTCATCAAGTGAAAATGCATTATGATCCGAATAAATTTTTAGAATTTCTATATCTTCCTTAGGTATATGATTAGCTATCAATATCTCTGCATCATAATATTCACTCAAGTCTCTTCTAACCTTTAAATTTTCTTTAAAACTCAAAGATGTTTCCCAATATCTTGTAATAACATCTTTAGCCTTAGTATCTAAATATTTGTTACAATATTCAAAGCCTTCTATATTCCTCAATGCAAATGGCTCATATATTTCATTCGCCAAATTTTCATCTGCAATCCAACACATATCCTCATTTATCTTTAATGATAAAAGAGCACTATGAGAATGAAAATAATGGTCTTTTCTAAAATTAAGACTTGCAAATATAGCTTTTTTTCTATCTACCCAATCAGGAACTTTATCTGTTTTCAAATCTTCTATATAATCATGAAATCCCTTGTATTTAGTGATATAAGTTATTTTATCATCAAATGATATCCCATTTTTCATAACGTATCCTAAGTCTTTCAAAGATATAACATGATAAACTCTTTTTGTCTTAGTATAATCATCAAATAAAAACTCCATAATATCCTCCTTTGATTTTTGTACAAAAAATAAGAGAGCATTTCTGCTCTCTTATTTTTTACTAAATTATTGTTCTATATACGCATTATCAAAGAATACTTGACCTAGCGGAGATACTTTAACACCTTTTATGTTTTCTTTTAATAATTCTGGATTTGTGTAATAATAAATTGGAATTAATATATTATCATCCATAATCATATCTTGTCCTTTATGAAGCATCTCATATCTTTTTTCTGGATCTTCAGTCTTCTTAATATCAGTTATAAGTTTATCAAACTCAGGATTTTTCCAGTGAGAATTGTTATTCCCACTTGTAGATATAAACATATCTAAGAATGTCATAGGATCTGAATAATCTCCTATCCATCCATTTCTAGCTATTTGGAAATGTCCTTGAATTCTAGTCTCTTGGAATACCTTCCATTCTTGATTTTGAAGCTTAACATCTATATTTAAGTTCTTCTTCCACATTTCTTGAACAGCTTCAGCTATAGCCTTATGATTTTCATCAGTATTATAGTATACAGTAGTTTCTGGGAATCCTTCTCCATTTGGATATCCAGCTTCAGCTAATAATTTTTGTGCTTCTTCAACATTAGCATCAGGAGTTATACCATAATCTTTAGAACTTTCCACAAAGTCTTTTCCATTAGGTCCTGTTATTCCTTCTGGTACAAATGTCTTAGCAGGCTTTTGTCCAGCTTTAACAACAACTGTAGTTATAAGATTTCTATCTATTGCTAATGATAAAGCTTTTCTAACCTTAGGGTCATTAGTAGGCTCCTTAGTTACATTAAGCGAATAATAGTAAGTTCCAAGATATGGATGTATCTTGAAATTCGGATCATTCTTTTCTCTAAGCTGTGGTATTTGAGGTTCTGGTACTAAATCAGTTCCATCTATTTCTCCTGATTGGAAAGCTTGGAAAGCTGTTGTAGCTTCAGTTATCATAGTGTATTCAATACTATCAAGCTTTACTCTGTCTGCATCATAATATTTATCATTTTTAACTACTTCTATAACGTCTCCTCTTTGCCATTTAACCATCTTAAATGGTCCATTAAAAGGTACGTTTTCTGGATGTATAGGCCATGCTTCTGGATCTTTCTCAACTATATCTTTTCTAACAGGGAAATAAGTTGGGAAAGCTGTTAACTCTAAGAAGTATGGAGTTGGAGCTATAAGAGTAACCTCTAAAGTCTTTTCATCCAAAGCCTTAACAGCTACATCATCCATTTTAGCTTCATTTGCATTGAATTCATTACCATTTTTAATGTAATATAATTGGTATGCATATTCAGCTGCAGTCTTAGGATCTAAAGCTCTTTTCCAAGCATACTCGAAATCTTGAGCTTTTACCGGTTCTCCATCAGACCACTGTGCATCTCTTAAATGGAATGTATAAGTTGCCTTATCATCAGATATATCAACTTTTTCTGCCATACCTGGTATAGCCTTATTATTTTCATCAAGTCTCATAAGTCCTTCATAACAGTTTGCTAAAACACCTGATGACTGAACTCCTGAATTTAAAGCAGGATCTAATGTCTTCGGATCTGCTCCTATATTATATTTCACTGTTTTTTTCGCCGTACCAGCCTGATCAGTTCCTCCGCCACATCCAGCTAAAGTTCCGAGTGCTAGTACAAGTATCATCATAAATGATAGAACTTTTTTCAAATGAATCCCTCCCTTTAATATTTTTTATTTTATTAAAATATAAAACACATAGTTAATATGTATTCTATATATTTTAATCAAACCCTTTTTATTTTTTTGAATTTTTCGAACATTTTGTATTATTCGTGTAAATGACATGCTGAGCTATGTCCACTAGATATTTCTTTAAGCATAGGTTCAACCTCTGCACATTTTGGCATAGCGTACTTACATCTAGTTCTAAATCTACATCCTGATGGAGGATTTAGAGGACTCGGAACATCTCCTTCAAGAACTATTCTCTTACTGTTTTTTGCAGCATTTGGGTCTGGATGTGGTATTGCCGAAAGTAGTGCCTTAGTATAAGGATGAGCTGGATTATTGTATAACTCATCACTTTCTGCTATCTCAACTAATTTACCCAAATACATAACCCCTATTCTATTAGATATATATTTAACCATAGATAAATCATGTGCTATAAACAGATATGTAAGTCCAAGTTCATTTTGTAAATCTTCTAGCATATTTACAACCTGTGCTTGTATAGACACATCCAGTGCAGATATAGGTTCATCCGCTATTATAAATTCTGGTTCTACAGCTAAAGCTCTAGCTATTCCTATACGTTGTCTTTGTCCACCTGAGAATTCATGAGGATATCTTGCCGCGTGATCTGGATTAAGACCAACTTTTTGTAGTAAATAATGAATTCTTTCAAGCTTTTCTTTTCCATTACTACACATATTGTGTATATCAAAAGGCTCTCCTATAATATCTCCAACAGTCATACGCGTATTAAGAGAAGCATATGGATCTTGGAATATCATTTGTATTTTTTTTCTGTACGGCTTCAATTCTTTTTGAGAAAGGTTTGCTATATCCTTTCCTCCAAACATTATTTTTCCATCTGTTGGATCATAAAGTCTTATTATAGTTCTTCCTGTTGTAGACTTACCACAACCAGATTCTCCAACAAGACCTAACGTTTCTCCTTTTCTTATGTGAAAGCTTACATCATCAACTGCTTTTACGTATTGAGTTTCCCTGTTTATAAATCCCTTTTTTATAGGAAAGTATTTTTTTAGATTCTGTACATCAACTAGTATTTCATTTTTATTCATATTTATTTACCCTCCTTTAGGTTTTTATTTATACTATCTACCTTAGGAGCATCTTTATGAAGTAGCCAACACATAGATCTGTGATCTTCTTTTACATAAGTGTATTCAGGCATTTTATCTATGCATATCTTCATAGCATATTCACATCTAGCTGCAAATGGACATCCTTTAGGAGGCTTTAATAAATCTGGAGGTGATCCTGGGATTGGAATCAATCTTTCTTTATCCTCTTTATTTGCAAGCTTCGGTATAGATTTTAAAAGTCCAAGTGTATACGGATGCTTAGGGTTATAGAATATATCTTCAGATCTACCCTCTTCTAATATTATTCCTCCATACATAACAATTATTCTTGAACATACATCTGCAACTACACCTAGGTCGTGTGTTATAAGTATTATAGATGTATCTAGTTTATTTTTTAAATCTTTCATAAGTTCAAGTATTTGCGCTTGGATAGTAACATCAAGAGCAGTTGTTGGTTCATCCGCTATTAGAAGTTGAGGTTCACAAGAAAGTGCCATGGCAATCATTGCTCTTTGTCTCATTCCACCTGAAAACTCATGTGGATATTGATCTATTCTTTTTTCAGGACTAGGTATACCAACAATATCTAACATTTCTATAGCTTTTTTTCTAGCTTCAGCCTTAGATATTTTTTGATGTTTAACTACCGCTTCAATTATTTGATTTCCAACAGTATAAACAGGATTTAAAGAAGTCATAGGATCTTGGAATATCATTGCTATGTCGTTTCCTCTTATTTTTTGCATTTCCTTATCACTTTTTTCTATTAAATTCTCACCATTAAAAATTATATCTCCGCCGATTATTTTTCCTGGATGTTGAAGTAATCTCATAATAGACATAGATGTTACAGATTTACCACTACCCGACTCTCCAACTATACCCAATGCCTCTCCTTTATCCAAATGAAAACTTACTCCTCTTATAGCCTTTACTTCTCCTACATGAGTAAAAAAGGAAGTTCTCAGTTCTTTTAATTCAAGTAAATGATCTTTCATCAATTTCTCCTCCTTTTATTTACGCATACGTGGATCTAGTGCATCTCTCAATCCATCCCCTAAGAAATTAAATCCTAACATAGTAACTGATATAGCAAGTGATGGGAAGAACAATTGATATGGATATATACTCAAAGTTGCTAACGCATCATTAGCAAGTACTCCCCAAGATGCCATCGGAGCTGAAACTCCAAGACCGATAAATGATAAGAATGCTTCAGTAAATATAGCACTCGGTATCGACATTGTCATAGTTATTATTATAGGTCCCATAGCGTTAGGTATTAAATGCATAATAAGTATTCTAAAGTCACTAGCACCAAGTGTTTTTGCAGCTAGTACATATTCTTGTTCTTTTAATGATAGTATTTGACCCCTAACTATTCTTGCCATATTAATCCAATAAACAGATCCTATAGCAACTAGTATAGCATTAAGTCCCGTTCCCATAACTACCATAAGAAGTATAACGTATAATGTAAGAGGTATAGTGTATAATATATCTACTATTCTCATCATTATATTATCTATCTTACCTCCAAAATACCCTGCGATTCCACCGTAAAGCACTCCTATTACAAGATTTATTATAGATGCTACAATTCCTACTGTTAAAGAAATCCTAGCCCCATATAATACTCTAACATATAAGTCTCTACCATGAGAGTCTGTACCAAACCAATGGTCAGCATTCGGCGTTTGATTTGCATTTAATAAATTTTGATCTGAATAAGAATATTTAGCCATCATAGGTCCAAATATAGCTATCACTACTAAGAATATCAAAAATACCAAAGATCCCATAGCTACTTTATTATTCTTCAAACGTCTCCA
Source organism: Tepidibacter sp. Z1-5 (assembly GCF_037844525.1). NCBI lineage: Bacteria > Bacillati > Bacillota > Clostridia > Peptostreptococcales > Peptostreptococcaceae > Tepidibacter > Tepidibacter sp. Z1-5. The sequence continues at coordinate 5,511 of NZ_JBBMMD010000045.1, forward strand.
TACATCCTGCCAATATGTCATAGAAGGTCTTAATATTTTTTCAGAATCTCTATCTTCTTGGCTCAAAGGTTGCCATAAATTTTTATCTATATTAAGGTTTTCCATTAATCACTCCCCCTTAGTCATCATATTTTATTCTAGGATCTATTAATCCGTAAAGTAAGTCTACTATAAGTATCATTCCAACTAAGAATACAGCATAAAAAATTGTAACTCCCATTATAAGAGTGTAATCTCTATTAGTTATACTCTCAACAAATGATCTACCAAGTCCAGGAACTGCAAATATCTTTTCTATAACAAAAGATCCTGTCAAAAGTCCTGCTGCAAGAGGTCCTATGTAAGTAACTATAGGTATTAAAGCATTTTTAAGAGCGTGCTTAAATATTACTATTCCTTCACTAAGTCCCTTAGCTCTAGCAGTTCTTATATAGTCTTGAGATACAACCTCAAGCATACTAGATCTCGTAAGTCTTGCTATAAATGCAAAAGAATACGATGCAAGAGCAATACTAGGCATTATCATATGTCTCCACGTTCCCCATCTAGCGGCAGGTAGAACATGTACCTTTACTGCAAATACATATATCATTAACGTTGCTATAACAAAACTCGGTATGGTAACTCCAAGTATGGCAATAAACATTACTCCACTGTCTACCCAAGTTCCTTGCTTTAATGCAGCTATAACTCCAAGAGGAACTCCTATTAATAGTATTATTGCTATAGCTATAACTCCTAATTGAGCTGAAGCTGGGAATGTTTGAGCTATGATGTGATTTACGGTCTCACCCTTTACCTGATAAGATGGTCCTAAATCTCCCTTTAAAATATTCTTAAGATAAGTTGTGTACTGCACAAATACCGGTTCATTTAAATGATATTTTTCATTAAGCGCTGCTTCTATTTCTGGAGGCAACTTTTTTTCACCTGTAAAAGGCCCTCCTGGAATAGTATGCATAAGTATGAAAGTAATAGTTACGATAAAAAATAAAGTTATTATCATTGATATTAACCTTTTAACAATATAACGACCCACGATATCACTCCTTTATTATCAGATTATTTTTACATATGATTTTTTTTTTGCGATAATTTCATTTTTATATATATTATATTATTTTTTCATTTAATGCAAGGACTCTTTTCTTCCAGTTTCATTCATTTTTCAACATTCTTTAAAAATTTTCACATTTATACACCTCATGAACACGTGTCTTTTGAATGTTTTTGGTTTTATATTCTTTTTTTTCTGAAAAATATCGTTTTCTCTACAATTTCTAATTTAAATTTAGCTTTCACTATATTATTAAAAACTTTTCCTGATTTTATTCAAAAAAAATAAGAGTGGGAATTCCCACTCTTACATATTTTTCATTATATCTATTATTAATTTATTCGCCATTTGAGGATTTGCCTTACCTTTACTAGCCTTCATAACTTGACCTACTAAGAATCCTAAAGCTCTATCTTTTCCGTTCTTATAATCTTCAACAGATTGAGGGTTGTTATTTAATATACCTACTACTATTTCTTTTATAGCCCCTTCATCTTGTATTTGAATAAGACCTTTTTCTTTTATTATATCTTCTGGTTTCTTTCCAGTTTCAAACATTTCTCTAAACACCTTTTTACCAGCATTATTATTTATCTTTCCATCTGATATAACCTTTAATAAGTATACGAAATCGTCTTTATCAAACTTAACATCATCAAGTGTTATTCCTTCATCATTAACTCTTCTCAATAATTCAGTCATAATCCAGTTACTTATCATCTTAGCGTCACTAAACTTAGATACCATTTCTTCAAAATAACTTGAAATTTCCTTAGAAGTAGTCAGTACCTTAGCATCGTATTCAGGAAGTGAATATTCTTTTATGAATCTATTTCTTTTGTCATCAGGAAGTTCTGGTAATTTACCTTCTATCTCATTTATATACTCTTCAGTAAGATTTATATCTACAACATCTGGCTCTGGGAAGTATCTATAATCTTGAACACTTTCTTTACTTCTCATAGATATAGTCTTATTTTGAGAGTCATCCCAACGTCTTGTTTCACGTACTGTATTTTCTCCTTTTGCAAGAAGTTCATTATGTCTTACAACCTCATATTCCATAGCCTTTAAAGCTGCTTTAAATGAGTTTAGATTTTTAAGTTCTACTATATTAGACTTTCTTCCATCTTCTTTTATTACATTTACATTCACATCACATCTTAACGAGCCTTGCTCCATTTTCACATCAGAAATATTTGTAAATAGTAATACTTCTTTTAATTTTTCTAAGAATTGATATGCTTCTTGTGGAGAATTCATATCAGGTCTAGAAACTATTTCAATTAGCGGAACCCCACTTCTATTATAGTCAAGAAGAGTATCTCCAGTTGCATCATGAAGAGATTTACCTGTATCCTCTTCTATATGTATTCTCTCTATTCCTATTTTTTTAATAGACCCATCTTCAGCTTCTACCTCTATATATCCATCCGAGCAAAGAGGTATATCATATTGAGATATTTGGTAAGCCTTTGTAAGATCTGGATAGAAATAGTTCTTTCTGTCCATTTTAGTATTTCTAGCTATTTTACAATTAAAGCTAAGTCCAGCAGTAATAGCAAAATCTAAAACCCTTTCATTTAAAACAGGTAAAGATCCAGGAAGCCCTAGGCATACTGGACAACAGTTAGTATTTACATCTGATCCAAATTCATTTTTGCATCCACAAAATATTTTAGTATTAGTTAAAAGTTCTGCATGTATTTCAAGTCCTATTAAAATTTTATCACCCATTATTTCACCTCCAATTACAGTTTCGCTCTTTGATCTTTAAATTCTGTTACACTCTCAAATGCATGAGCTACCTTAAGCATAGTAGCTTCATCAAAGTAATTTCCTATTATTTGCATTCCAATTGGAAGCCCATCTTTGAATCCACATGGAATAGACATTCCAGGAACACCAGCAAGGCAAGATGGAATAGTACATGCATCTTCCATATACATAGCCATAGGGTCAGATGTCTTCTCTCCTATATTAAATGCTACATTTGGAGCAGTAGGAGCTATTATAACATCTACATCTTCAAATGCATCCACAAAGTCTTGCTTTATCAAAGTTCTAACCTTTAAAGCCTTTTTATAATAAGCATCATAATAACCAGCACTTAAAGCATAAGTACCTATCATTATTCTTCTCTTAACTTCATCTCCAAAACCTTCAGTTCTAGTTTTAGTATATAATTCTTCTAAAGATTTATATCCTTCAGCTCTATAACCATATCTTATACCATCAAATCTAGCAAGATTAGAACTCGCTTCACTAGGGGCTAATACATAGTAAGTAGCTATAGCTGAGTCAGTATGAGGAAGCGATATTTCCTTAACAGTTGCTCCCATTTCTTTTAATTTTTCTACACCATCCAAAACTGCTTTTTTAATATCTTCGTCTATTCCTTCTATAAAATACTCTTTAGGAATACCTATCTTGATGTTGCTCATATCTTTATCTAAGCATTTCTCATAATCTACAACCTCAACCTCTGCACTAGTTCCATCCATGCTGTCTTTTCCAGCTAGTTCTCTTAACACAATAGAACAATCTGTTACATCCTTTGTAAATATACCAACTTGATCAAGAGATGAACCAAATGCTATAAGTCCATATCTAGAGATTCTTCCGTATGTAGGTCTAAGTCCAACAAGTCCAGTAAGGGCCGCTGGTTGTTTTACAGATCCTCCTGTGTCAGATCCAAGAGCATAAAAAGCCTGTCCAGCTGCTACTGCCGCTGCAGAACCTCCAGATGATCCGCCTGGAACCTTATTTAAATTCCAAGGATTTTTAGTCTTTTTAAAATATGAATTTTCTGTAGATGATCCCATAGCAAATTCATCCATATTAGTTTTACCAACCATTACAGCTCCAGCAGCATTAAGCTTTTTTACAACCGTTGCATCATATGGAGGTATAAAGTTTTCAAGCATCTTAGATGCACAAGTAGTTTTAATTCCATCTGTACATATATTATCCTTTACAGCCATTGGAATACCCGCAAGAACTGATACTGCCTCTCCTGATTTTATCTTTTCATCTATTTCCTTAGCTCTATTTAAAGCCTCTTCCTCAGTTACAGTTATATAAGAATCAACCTTTGGCTCAACCTCTTTTATTCTATCTAGAATACTTTGAGTAAGCTCCAGAGCCGTTATTTCTTGTTTTTTTATTTTTTCACTTGCTTCTTTCAACGTCATTTCATAAAGTTTCAATAGGTTCACTCCTTTCTAATCTAATACTTTTGGTACCTTAAAGCATCCCATCTCTTTTTGTGGAGCATTTTGAAGTACCTTTTTAACTTCTAATGATTCTTTTACTTCATCATTTCTAAATTGATTAGAAATATTTATAGGGTTATAAGTTATATCAGTATTTTCAGTGTCTACACTTTGAAGCTTTTCTACATAATTTAATACATCTCCTATTTTCTTAGAGATAGCTTCAATTTCATCTTCCTTAACTTCAAGCCTAGACAATTTAGCCACATGCTTCACAGTATCCTTATCTAACATATTCTCACTCCTTTTTAAATCTAAAAGCAAAATTGTACGAATTTTGCATGCATAACTAAAATTATACCTTTTTTTACTCAAATAATCTAGGTTAGTTACTCATATCTAAATGTTTCTGAACTTCTTCCTTTGAAGATAATTTTATTATTTCGTCAAATATCTTCTCATCTATAACCTTTATTCCAAGAGAATTTGCTTTATCAAGCTTAGATCCAGCCTCTCTACCAGCAAAAACTATATCTGTTGATTTACTTACACTTCCAGTTACTTTACCACCAAATTTTTCTATTATTTCTTTAACATCATTTCTCTTATATTTATCAAGTGTTCCTGTTAAAACTATCTTCATTCCTTCAAATATTTTAACCTCACTACTGTTAGTTTTTAGTGATTTCAGATTTACATTTGCTGTTTTAAGTTTTTCTATAAGCTCTAAATTCTTATCATTATCAAAGAAATCTACTACACTATCAGCCATAACTTCTCCAAATTCTTCAAGTTGAATTAAATCTTCTTTCTTAGCTTCTATTATTTTGTATATATCGTCAAAATCATTAGCAAGTATCTTAGCACCTTTACTTCCTATATACTTTATTCCTAAACCAAATACTAATCTCGACAAATCATTCTCTTTAGATTTTTGTATAGCCTCTATTAAATTTTGAGAAGACTTTTCTCCCATTCTCTCAAGAGAAACTAAATCTTCTTTTTTCAAGTAATAAATATCTGCTATATCCTTTATTAAATTTTCTTTTAATAAAAGTGCTACTATACGTTCACCTAGTCCATCTATATTCATAGCGTCTCTTGATACAAAATGTATTATCCCTCTTCTTATTTGAGCAGGACAAGATATATTCATACACTTAACAGCAGCTTCTCCCTCTAATCTACTAGTATCAAAACCACACTCCGGACATTTATCAGGCATTTTAAATTCTACTTCTGTGCCATCTCTTTCATCTTTAACAACTTCTACAACCTCTGGTATAACATCTCCTGCTTTTTGTATTATAACCGTATCTTTGATTTTAATATCCTTTTGTTTTATGTAATCTTCGTTATGAAGTGTTGCTCTTGATACTATAGATCCCGCAACTTGAACTGGCTCAAGTAAAGCTGTCGGTGTAAGATTTCCAGTTCTTCCAACCTGAATTATTATATCAAGTAATTTAGTCTTTTTCCTTTCAGCAGGGAATTTATAAGCTATTGCCCAACGAGGACTTTTAGTTGTATTTCCTAATTCTTCTCTTTGCTTTAAATCATTAACCTTTATAACCATACCATCTATATCAAACTTTAACTCTGATCTATGTTCTGTCCAATAACTTATAAACTCTATAACTTCTTGTATATTCTTGCATACTTTGTAATTAGAGCTAACCTTAAATCCTAATTCTTTCAAGAATTCTAAGCTTTCACTGTGAGTTTTAAATTTATCTTCATCTATTCCTTCAAGATTAAATACAAACATATCTAAATGTCTCTTTGCCGCAATCTTAGAATCAAGCTGTCTTAAAGAACCTGCAGCTGCATTTCTAGGATTTGCAAATAAATTCAACCCATTTTCTTCTTGATATTTATTAAGCTTTTCAAATTTATCTTTTGGTATAAACACTTCTCCTCTTACCTGCAAATTCAGATTTTCGCTAATTTTTATAGGTATACTCTTTACAGTCTTTAAGTTCTTAGTTACATCTTCTCCTACTTGTCCATCTCCACGAGTTGCACCTATTTTTAATACTCCATTTTCATAAGTTATAACGGCTGATAATCCATCTATCTTAAATTCTACTACATATTCAACATCACTATTTACTACATTTTTTATTCTATTATCAAAATCTCTCAAATCACTATCTGAAAATGCATTAGAAAGACTTAGCATAGGAGTTTTATGTACTACTTGTTCAAATTTATCAAGTGCAATCCCACCAACTCTTTGTGTAGGTGAATCCTCTTTTTTATATTCAGGATATTTTTTTTCTATATCCATAAGCTCATTCATCAACATATCGTAATCATAATCCTCAATCTCAGGATCATCCTGAACATAGTATTTATGATTATGATAATTTATAATTTCAGTAAGTTCTTCAACTCTTTTCTTAATATCCATACCTCATCACCTTTCACAAAACTTATATCATCAACTTTATCCTACTGTTAATGATACCCATGAATCCAAATTATATAATTTTATTTGTAATAAATAAAGATTTCATTACCAAAACTATTATAATTCAATTATCTACAAAAATCTTTATATAAAAATTTATATTTATATTTTTTTGTTTTATATATATTATCTAAAACACCTGAAAGCAAGCTCTGAATATACACATTAAAAATGACGCTCATTTAAATATTGACTAAGTAACGTTATTTCAATGAGTGTCATTTTCAATTAAACGCCTAATTTAGTTATCATAAAAAAATATATCCTAAATTAAGGATATATTATTTCAATTTACTCTCAACCGATTCTATTTTTTGTTTCATACTTCCAACCTTGTCTCTTCTATCATCTATTTTGATGCTAGTAGAAACCCTCATCGCTCCATTTTCAAATACACTTTCATGCATCTGTTTTATAGTACTAAATATCAAATCTAAATCACCCTCTATTATAGTTCCCATAGGAGTTAACATATGTTTTAAATTTTTTTCTTTTTCCAATACCTTATGTACATCCGCTACATATGAACTAAGACTTGTGCTCTCACTTCCAAGTGGAACTATAGTAACTTCAACAAGTGCCATAAAAAATCCCCCTCAAATAAAATTTCACCATACATTATATCATATAATTAACCCTTAGCATCTAAATAATGCTAAGGGTTAATTTACTATCTAATATTGAATTTTGATATTTGGGTATTTAACTTTAACGAAAGCTCATTAAGATTTTGTGCACTTTTTGCAACCTCTTCAACAGCCATAGTCTGTTGTTGAACAGACGCTGTTACTTCTTCAGAACACGCTGCAGTTTCTTCTGATACTGCAGATATATTTTCTATTGAGTCTACAATAGAATCTTTATCATTCATTATATCATTTATATGTTCACTCACAGCTTCAATACTACTAGTAATAGCCACTATAGAATGTGATATTTCATTAAATGCATTATTTACATCCTCAACAGATTGAGTTTGATTAAAAGATACATCTTTCACTTCTTTCATAATGTCAACTGTATTAGCACTCTCTTGTTGAATAGCATATACAATTTCCTTTATCTCATTAGTCGCTTTGCCTGAGCCTTCTGCAAGCTTTCTTATTTCATCAGCTACAACTGCAAAGCCCTTTCCAGCCTCACCAGCACGAGCAGCTTCAATAGATGCATTAAGAGCCAATAAATTGGTTTGCTCAGCTATAGAATTTATAGTTGATAATATTGCCTCTATGTTGTTAGATTTATTACTAAGTTGATTTATAGCATATTCTATTTTTGATATAGAATCATTATTTAAATTATTACTTTCCTTCAATTCACTTACTGATTTTATTCCAAGTTCATTTACACTAGATATTTGATTCGTAGTTTCCAACATATTGTTACTATTACCATTTAATTCTATGAATTTTTCATTAAGTCTCGTTATAATTCTAACTCCCTCTTCAGCATCCTGAGCTTGATTCGTAGCTCCAGTAGCTATTTCCTCAACAGTTCTTCCTATTTCTTCAGCAGATGCACTAGTTTCTTCTGATACAGCTGCTAAATTAGTAGATGCATCAGAAACCTCTCTAGAAACTTCACTCGCATCAACTAAAAGACTCTTAACATTTTCTATCATATCATTGAAATTCTCAGCTAATATGCCCATTTCATCTCCAGATTTAACATTAGTTTTAACTGTAAAATCTCCATTTTTAACTTTTTGCATATCTTCAACTATAACCTTTATAGGATTAGTTATTTTATTTGTAAATAAATATCCTATTATAGATGCAATTATTAAAGTAATTATACCAATCATTGCAATAAATTTAATTATATTATTAACTTTTTTATCCGCTTCATCCATGTATGTAGACGAAAGTACAGTCCATCCTAAATCAGGCATTTTTGTTAATACAGAAAACTTAGAATATATTTTCCCATTTTCTTCCCAATCATAGTATGCTACATCAGAATCATTATTTAAAGCATCTTGAATTTCTTTAACTGGTATTTTAGTTCCTATAAGGTCTTGATTTTTGTGTATTATAAAGTTAGCATCTGAATCTAGTATATACGGATATCCTTTTTCACCTATTTTTATAGAACTTATCTCATCATTCAATTCTTTTATAGGTAAATCAACACCAATAACTCCTACAAATTCATTGTTAAGATTATATACAGGAGCAGAATACGTAACTACAAATCCTCCAACAATAACATCTTCGTATACATTCGTTATATTATCAGATTGTTTTTCTTTTACATCTTTATACCAGTCTCTTTCTCTAGGGTCATAACCTTCTGACAACTCTGTATTTGGATAAATCATCATCTTACCTTCTTCAGTTCCCATATAAATACTTAACGCTTCAGGGTTACTTTCCTTATATGATTTTAACAAATTAACCAAATAAGGTTCATGGCTTGGATTATCAACTATATCCCTAAAATTAATGTTTTGCCCTAATAGTTTAATACCTCTTGAAAATTTAGAAAAATAATTTTCAATTGAATATTCTATTTGATTATTCAATAATTTAGTGCTATTTACGAAATCTTCCTTAATTATTTTAGAAGTTTTTACATTTGTAGAAATACCTAAAATCAACATAGGTGCTATTATAAGTACTAAAATAAGAGATATCAATTTTGCCTTTATTCCAACGTTCTTCTTCATAAGTCCTCCCTTGCCTATTTAAAATTTTTTTTAATAAAACCTTATTTGACAATTCAAAATAATTATTTATTTGTAAAAATTTTATCATTCTAAGAGTTTAATTGTCAATTTGTTTTCTTTTCCAAAAAATTAGAAAATTTTAGTATCCTTTACTTAAATTTACTATATTCATTAATTCTTCATTATTTTTAAATCTTTTCAAATTCTCATAGATTACTTCAAACCTTCTATTGTTTCTGTTTTCTGATATCCAGCAATTGTGAGGAGTTAATATAACATTGTCTAAATTCCAAAGAGTACTTTCTTTAGGTAAAGGCTCTTGTTCAAATACATCTAATGCCACACCTAAAAATTTACCTTGTTTTATTTTGTCTATTAAATCCAATTCATTGATTATACTTCCTCTTGCTATGTTTATAAGAACACATTTATCCTTCATCTTATCTATAACTTTTGCATCTATCAAGTGATGAGTTTTTTTTGTATATGGTATAGATACTACAATAACGTCACATTTTGATAAAAATTTATCCATATAATCAATAGAAAAGCACTTATCAAAATGTTCTACATCTCTTCCATTTGTATTAAGACCATATACATTTACTCCAAATCCCTGAAGTCTTTTAGCTCCTTCAATAGCTATTGTTCCAGTTCCTATAAAACCTACATTTTTGTTATATAATTCTAATAAATCAGTATTAATCTTCCAAATTTTATTTTCTTTATTTTCATAAAAATTCCAACTTTTTTTATATATTTCAAGTATTTTGAGTATTATCCACTCTCCAATAGGTATACTATATCCTCCTTTATTATTAGATAATATTATATTGTTTCTTTTTATGTAATCAATAGGCGCTTGATCTATTCCGATGCTTGATAACTGAATTAATTTTAGTTTTTTAAATTGTTCCATATCAATTTTTTCAAAAGGATTGTAACAAACAAGAACATCTATATCATTTATGTTTTCATTGTTACAAACTTCTTTTTCATTCATATATACAATTTCATACCCCAATTCCTTAATCTTATTCATTTTTTCTTTTCCATAATTGTAAGTAAATAGCACTTTCATTCTAATCATCTCCTTTAAACATAAAACGAAACTTAATTCAAATATAGTTCCTATTCCAATTGAATTTTTAGCTTTGGAATAAATTTTTTTTAAATAAAAACTTTTTTATTTTTAAAAAATTAGGTACCCAATTTTTAATTTTTCATCGTATATTACTATATGTATACAAAAAATGTCGGATTTTATCTTTGACATCTTAGGGAGGTACTTATGCTTAAGTCAAAAAACAAAAAACATATTATTTTATTAATAACTTTTATACTAATTATATCGTCAGTATCTATTGTTTTTTTTACAAAGTCTGATATCGATATGACATTCAAAAAAATATTACTAATATATGCCATGTTCCTTATAGGCCTTAACGTATTATTATTTTCTATACTAAAAAACTCTTTTAAAAACAAAGAAATTATAAAAGAATCTATTGATGATTTAGATTATACTGATCCAAAGATTAAGTCCATCAATAAAAAAGGCAGCAAGTTAAGTTCAAGCGCAAATATATTGACTCAATCAAACAAAAATATAAATTCTCTTTATACTAAAATAAAGGAACTATCTAAATTTAATAATAATATAAAGACTTATTCTAAAGAGAATTCTATAAAAGTTAATAAACTCCTTGAGTCAGATTATGCAATAAAACAATCTGTTAATGCTATTGATGCAAAAACAAAGGAAATAACTTCTATGATAATTCAGCTTGGAGATATTATAAACGACTTAGATTCCTCAATTGATCATTTAAACAATCTTGTTTATGATATATCTATTGAGAATGATTCTAATAAAAAAGGCAATGATTTCAATAATAAATTAAAAGAAGTTAGAGATGTATCTAATAATATAAAAATTTCTTCAAAGGAGCTTACAAATCTTATATACAAAGTTAAATACGAGGTTTATAATTTATCCACAGTAAACCAAACTGCTGTAAATGTACTCGATCAAAAGGATAATATAAATGAAGAGTATCTTGGATGCTTTGATAATATACTAGGGGAGGTGTCAAATATAATGGCTAATTTATTAGATCTTTATAAAATTGCAGATACTAACCTTGATATAAGAAATACTTTATTGAAAAAATCTAATCTTATACCTAACACATAAGTGAAATTCACAAATCTTATTATTCACATAAAATTTAAAAATTAATGAACTTACACAAGAATAAGCCTCAAATTAAATTTTAAGATCAATTTGAGGCTTATTTTTTTATTAATTCACAGCTTTTAATTCACTTGAATATATATTATGATTTTTAATCATTTTTTTAAATTTCAAGTATATATTTCTGTCAAATTTATGTATATCTTTATCCATGATTTCTATAGCATTTTGTTTTTTTAAGACTTTACCCCCAAATGTGTTCATCATTAAATTATCATATGTATCTACTATTCTTAATATTTTAGATTGTATAGGTATTTCATCACCTTTAAGGTTATATGGATATCCTGTCCCATCAAAATTCTCATGATGATGCGATATACCCTTTACTATGTATATATCCATTTTTTTCTCAATAGCTGTACTTGTAGACAATAAAACATGCATTTTTATATATATTTTTTCTCTTTCTGTAAGAACGCCTTTTTTATTTAATATTTTAATATCCAAATATTTTTTTCCTACATCATGGTTTAATCCCGTTATGTAAATATACTCAATTTCTTTTTTAGATAATCCAACAACTTTCCCAAGTTCTTTAGCCAATAAAGCTACCCGGTATCCATGATTTAAAATTTCATCTTCTCTATTTACCATATTTATAATTGGTCATCTTGTATTTATAAACATCCAATGACCGTCTTCACCTACCCTTAAATAGTTAATATACATTTTTATATTTTAAATTTATCTATTTGATCATTAAGTTTTAAAGAAAGTTCATTAAGTTTTTCTGCATTTCTTGCTACTTCTTCAACTGCCATTGATTGTTGCTGAACAGATGCTGTAACTTGCTCTGATGCTGCTGCTGTTTCTTGTGATACTGCTGATATATTTTCTATATAGTCTACAATCACATCTTTATCATTTGTTATGTTGTATATATATTCATTAACTTCTTCTATGTTAGTCGATATATTACATATTGAATTTGATATCTTTTCAAATGCATTATTTACATCTTCAACTGATTTTGTCTGATTTAAAGATACCGCTTTTACTTCTCTCATAATATCAACAGTATTTTTATTTTCTTCTTGAATAGCATCTACTATTCCCTTTATTTCATTACTTGCATTACCTGAACCTTCTGCAAGTTTTCTTATTTCATCTGCTACTACTGCAAATCCTCTTCCTGCTTCTCCTGCACGCGCTGCCTCAATCGATGCATTAAGGGCTAATAGGTTAGTCTGCTCTGATATAGATTTTATTGTATCTAATATCCCTTCTATATAACTAGATTTCTGACTTAATTGATTTATTGCTCTTTCTATTTTATCAATAGAATTTTTATTTAAATTTGTTTTTTCTTTTAATTCATTTACAACAGATAATCCTAATGTATTTATTTCCATTATCTCATTTGTATTTTTGAACATATTTTGACTGTTGTTTAATAAATCATTAAACTTAACATCTAAATTACAAGCTATTTTAGCTCCTTTTTCAGCATCTTCTGCTTGATTATTAGCACCATTTGCTATTTCCTCAACAGTTCTTGCTATTTCTTCAGCCGATGCACTAGTTTCTTCTGATGTAGCAGCTAGATTCGTTGCAGAATAAGTTACTTCTTCACTTACCTCTTTAGCATCTAACAAAAGGCATTTCACATTTTCAACCATAATATTGAAATTATTTGCTAATACTCCAATCTCATCATTAGATTTAACATTAGTTTTTACTGTAAAGTCTCCATCTTTTACTTTATCTATATCTTTAACTATTGTTTGTATTGGTTTTGTAATTCTATTTGTAAAACCAATTCCTATTATACATGCAATTATAAGCGACATTATTGTTGTCAAAACAGTATTAAACAATATTGGATTGGTTTCTTTTTTTATTTCATCAATTTTAATTGCAGAAAGTACAGTCCAATTCATTTCAGGTATTCTTGTGTATACACAAAACTTACTGCTTGTACTTCCATCCTTTTCTTCCCATTTATAATCTACAATCCCATCCTTACTTTCATCTAAAATTTTGTTTATTTCTGAAACCGTAACTTTTTGTCCTATATATTTAATATCTTTATGTGTAACGTACTTCTTATTAGAATCTATAATACAAGAATATCCTTCTTTGCCTACTTTTATAGAGCTTATTTTATTTGATAATTCATCTAATGGTATCGTTACTCCTACTACTCCAATAAATTTACTTTTGTCTACATCTTCATAAACAGGAGCTGAACAAGTAATTTGTAGCTTACCACTAGCTTTGCCTATGTATGGTTCAGTCCAAACCACAGTTTGTTTTTGTTCTGCTTTTTGGTACCATTCTCTTATTCTAGGATCAAAATCACTACCCAAATCTGATTCAGGGTACATAATCATTTTTCCATCTATAGTTCCTATATATATCTGAGATGCATCATTATTGTTTTCCATATAATTTTTAAATATGTCAACTAAAAAAACTTCAAATTCTGGATGATTAATAATCTGTTTAAGATTTATATTATCACTAATCATACCGATACTTTGTTCATATCCTTCAAAATAAGTTTGAATAGAGCTTTTTATTTCTATGTTTAATTCTTCCGTAGAATGTCTAAACTGTTTATCCATACCATCATAAGCTCTTTGATACGATATAGTTCCTACAAGGGCTAGCGGTATTATTATTAATGATAACATAAGTGCTATTAATTTTATTCTAATACTTATTTTCATAAAACATTTCCTTCTTTCTACTTTATATTTTTAAAAATAAAAATGGTCCATAATTAGAGACTTACAAAAGTCTCTAATTATGGACCATCCAAATTGCAAATTTATTATTTGATTTAAATAGTTACTCCACTAAATATATTTTATTTTTTAACACAAATCTTCTTAAAAATAGCTTATATGAAATATATCTACTTTTACTTTATAGGTTAGAAGAAAAACATATCTTTGTATAAATAATACTATCATATTATTTATTTTTTTGTCAAATATATAATCAGTTAAATTTTACTGTTTTTATTATTTAATATTAAATAATATTCTCTCATATTTTTCTTTTGGATATATCTCTATTTTTTCTAATACTATTTTTCTATTAATAAGACTTCCTATTTGATTTTCAATTTGACATTTTGTTCTCATATATATATTTTTTCTCACTGTCTCTATAGTTGTAAATCCACAACCTGATGATAATAAACTTTCTTCAATAACAGTTAAATTATCTTTTAATAGTATTTCTATTTCTTTTCCTTTTATAAGAACTTGAATAACCTTTGCTCCTTTACCTGTAACCTTTTTGAGATATTTTGAATATATATTTCTAATTTCAAGTTCCAATTCATTTTTCTTATCATCTTTTAAAATAAATTCATTATCAATTACTAGTAGATTTTTATCATTTTCTAATTTCTCAATAACTATATCATTTAAACTTTTTAATAAAGCCTTTATATCTATAGGTTTTATTAAATATTTTTCTATTTTTAAATCTACAGTATCCAAAATAGTTTTTGAATCTGATAAAGCCGAAGTTATAATACAAGGGCATTTAGAACCATCATTTCTAATTTTTTTCATCATTTCAATACCACTCATATCTGGCATTACTAAGTCAGTTATTATTATATCTGGTTTTTGCTCAGTAAATTTTTTAATTCCATCGTTACCATTTTCAGCTAATATAACTTTCCCTACTCTTCTTTTTAAAAATTTCTCAACTTGATTTCTTGTAATAGGCTCGTCCTCTACATACAAAACTTTTACATTCTTTAATATACTTAAACTTTCCATATTTAAACCTCCTCAACAACTAACGGAAAATTTAACAATACTCCTTTTTCCAAGTCATCACCTATTAATCCAATTGTACCGTTCATTCTTTGCTCAATTATATTATTTATATTAGATAGATTTTCTAGATTTAATTTTATTGTTTTATATTTTTCTTTATCATATATTAATTTTATTTTTAAATTAATATAATTCTCATCTGAATCTATTTCCACATTTACCATTCTATTATTAATATCAAACGATTTTTTACAAAATTCAATAACGTTACAAAAAACATGATATATACATTGTGAAAATTCGTTAGGTGAACTGTATACATTAATTTTTTCATTCATCTTTATATTTATTTTTATATTATCTTTTTTTATTTTTTCCTCCATTATTTCAAGTGTTAATTCTATACATTTTTTTACTTGAAAGTATTCATTTTGATCTGAACACTCAAAGAAAGACTGAAATTTATCTATTTTTTTAGATAAGTTTTTCATTATTTCCCACATTTCATTGTAATAATCTTCCAAACCCACGCAATATTTACATTCCTCTTTTAGTTCATCTATTAAATTCAAAATACAAAAATTCAAGCTATTAAGAGGTTGTCTCCATACATGCGATAGATTCGATATAATATCTGACATGCTTATTATTTTGTCATTATAATTTTTAACTACGTATTGTTTCTTTAAACTTTGAATTTTTCTTAAATGTTGTGTTACGTTTTTAATTACAACAAACATTTTTTTTATTTCTTCATCTTCAACGAAAGGATATACTGAAATTTCAAAACAAATTTCATTCTTTTCTAAATCTATTTCATTAAACGATATAATATCACTTCCATTATTGGTACGTCTTATATAAAATTTTAAACCTTCTTTGATTTTATTATTATATATGTTTAAAGCTATTTTATAATATAACTTGGCAGAATTCTGTTCATATAAGTCTAAAATATTTTTCCCTATTATTTCATTAGGACTAATCTTTAAATACTCACTGAACATAGTATTTATATTTTTTATATAAAATTCAATATTATTACCCTCTTTTACTACTTCAATCTCTGCTGTTAATTCTACTGGCTCCCCTGTATTATATATAATACTGTCCATTTTATGAGGTATACAACCAACATCTAATGACTTCAGACCTAATTCCAAAAAAAAACCTCCTTATCGTATATCATTATCTTTAATTTATTTTATAATTAAATTTTTTTCCCAAACCTAATCTTATATCAATTTATTACTATATCATAAAATGCATTATTATGTTAGATTATAAATAAAAATAGCTAATTTAAATATTAAATAAAATTATAATTTAAATAAGCTATTTTTTATTCACTTCTTCTTTTTATTTATAATAA
The DNA here is from genome assembly GCF_037844525.1 of Tepidibacter sp. Z1-5. Classification (NCBI taxonomy): domain Bacteria; kingdom Bacillati; phylum Bacillota; class Clostridia; order Peptostreptococcales; family Peptostreptococcaceae; genus Tepidibacter; species Tepidibacter sp. Z1-5. Next base: position 22,299 of record NZ_JBBMMD010000045.1, read on the forward strand.
AATACTTATTTGCTTTGTTATAAAACATACTACCACTGCTATCACAGTTGGAATAATAACTGATATTACTGTCCACTTGTAACTTCCACTTTCTTTTTTTATAGTTATTAATGTTGTTGCACAAGGAAAGTGAAGCAGTGAAAATAACATAACATTAAGTGCAGTAATAAATGTCCATCCGTTTTGTATAAATAAATTTTTCATACTATTTAGAGTATCTAGTTCAAGCATAGCCCCCTTTGACATGTACGACATTATCAATATAGGTATAACTATTTCATTAGCTGGAAGTCCTAGTATAAATGCCATTAATATAAATCCATCAAGACCTATCAACTGTCCAAATGGATCTAACAATCGTGCCATATGAGTTAATATACTTACATCCCCTATAATTGTATTGGCAAGTATCCATATTACAATACCAGCAGGTGCCGCTACTGCAATTGCTCTTAATAATACGAATATCGTTCTATCTATTATAGATGTATATATTACTCTAAGAAATTGAGGTCTTCTATAAGGTGGTAATTCCAATGTAAATGAAGATGGAACCCCCTTAAGTAGAGTTTTACTAAGTCCCCAAGATACTATTAATGTCATTATTATTCCAACAAGCACCAATCCAGCTATAAAAAATGATGCGACTAAGCTTTTGTACATACTTGCAAAATATCCCCCTACAAATATAGATGCTATGGCTATTAAAGTTGGAAATCTTCCATTACATGGTACAAAGTTGTTTGTAATCATCGCTATAAGTCTTTCTCTCGGAGATTCTATTATTCTACACGCTATAATTCCAGCTGCATTACATCCAAATCCCATGCTCATTGTAAGTGATTGTTTTCCATGTGCTCCTACTTTTTTGAATAATCTATCTAAGTTAAATGCAATTCTAGGTAAATATCCCAAATCCTCAAGAAGAGTAAAACATGGAAAAAATATTGCCATAGGAGGAAGCATAACAGCTACAACCCACGCTACAGTTCTATACATACCAAGAACTAACATCCCATGTATCCATTTAGGTGCATTAAGTGATATAAATAAGTCTGTCAATCTTTCTTCTACCCCAAATAAGAAATTAGATATAACAGCAGATGGATAATTAGCTCCCACTATAGTCACCCAAAATACCAATCCCAATAAAATGAACATTATAGGATATCCAGTAATTTTAGATGTCAGTACATCATCTATTTTTTTATCTATATCTATTTTTGATTGATCTTTCTTAACTATTTTATCAGATAACTCTTTTGCATTTTCGTATATATTAAAAACCATCTCATCCCTTACCTTCTGTTTTTCTTCTTCACTGTATTCATTTATTAATATATACAATTTTTGTATATCCTGCATAATTTAATTCACCTCTTTTTTTTCATATATATACCTAGATATAGAATCAATTATAGAGGCATCTCCTTCTAATATCCTAAGAGCAACCCATCTCAAATCGATTTCATTGCCCAATATATCATCTAATTTTGGAATCAAATTTTCTATTTTTTCTTCTATAAAGTCTGAGTACTTTATTCTTTTTGGAGTATACTTTTCTTTATCAAGACTTATATTGTATACTTTATCAATAAGTTCATTTAATCCCTCTTTTTTTCTTGCACATGTTCCAATAACAGGTATTCCTAATTCTTTTCCTAATTTTTCAATATCTATATATATACCCTTTCTCTTTGCCTCATCTAGTAAATTCAAACATAGAACTACTTTATCTGTAATCTCCATAACTTGATATAGCAGATTTAGATTTCTTTCAAAGCATGTAGCATCAGCAACTACTATAGTGGCATAAGGTTTTCCAAAACATATAAAATCTCTAGCTACTTCTTCTTCAACGGAATTAGCTAAAAGCGAGTAAGTTCCAGGTAGATCAACCAGTGTAAATTTTCTATCTTTATAAATATAATCTCCACTTGCATTAGCCACCGTCTTTCCAGGCCAATTACCAGTGTGTTGTTTAAGTCCAGTTAATGCATTAAACACTGTACTTTTTCCTACATTAGGATTACCTGCAAGTGCTATAACAAGAGATTCTTTTGAATCTATTTTTATATTAAAATCATCTATTTTATTTCTACATTCACACTTATTGCAATTATCGCAGTTACATACCATGTGAATCTCTCCTTTACTTTTCAATAGTTTTTACTAATATATTAACCGTTTCCTCTTTCCTCAAAGCTATAAGTGCTCCCTTTATTTTATAAAGTTTAGGCTCACCTAGAGGGCTTTTTCTTATAACCTCTATAAACGTACCGGGTACTATACCTAAATCTAACATCCGTCTTCTAGCTATTCCTTGATTTAACAAACCTATAACTATACATTTTTTACCTACATCTAGGTCTTTAATAGTTGTTTTCACTTTGCACCTCCTTAGCCATGGCTAACTTTTTTATACATAATATAATATGAATGAATATAAATTAAGTTACACAAATTCGTCTAGTTGCTACGCACCGACTCATGTATACAACAAAATAGCCGCCCATTTAAATGGACGGCTATAAATCTAGCACACTTTCGATTTCTAAATTCCTTATTTTTTTTGCTATATCTTTATTTTCCTCTAAAACAAGTATTAATTTTTCTATAGATTTTATAGTTTCTATACTAAAATAATGTTCCATAGCCTCAGCTTCTTGGTTAATATCACATTTGGCACCTATAATAGTTATAAACTCTTTTAATAAAGAATTTCTGTCAACCAAAAACTTCCCTTTTCTATTGCCTTTGTCTAGCAGTTTTATTTTTTCATATGGTTTATATCTTATATATCCAAGCTCATCCAATTTTTTGAGACCTTTAACAACAGATGGCATCGAGAAATTTAAGCACTCAGCTATATCTTTCACTCTAATTTCTTCATTATATAAAGAAAGCCTATACACTTCCTCTAAATAATCCTCAAGACTCGGAGACAACATAAGGAAACTCCTTTCTATGTATATAAATAAATCCTTAATTAAATAATATTATTTAATTAAGGATTTATGATTAAAATATTAAAGCTCCTACAATTCCAAATATAACAAGAGGAATATTGTAATGTAAAAAAGTAGGAACACAAGTATCCCAAATGTGATTGTGCTGATTATCTGCATTAAGGCCAGAAGTTGGTCCAAGTGTGCTATCAGAAGCTGGAGAACCTGCATCCCCAAGAGCTGCTGCCGTTCCTATAAGTGCTATAGTAGCCATAGGACTAAATCCTATAGAAGCTGCCAAAGGCACATATATAGCTGCTATTATAGGTATAGTTCCAAACGAGGTTCCTATTCCCATAGTTATTATAAGTCCTAATAAAATCATAATCGTTGCGGCTATTAACTTACTAGAGCCCATAAGAGTAGATCCTGATTGAACTAAAGTTTCAACACCTCCAGTAGCTCTAATAACAGCTCCATAACCTGATGCTACTAACATAACAAATGCTATAAATCCCATAGTACTTATACCACCACTTACGATTTCATCTACATCACCCCATTTTATAGCTCTAAATGATACCATTATAATTATACCAAGCAAAGCTCCTAAAGGAAGTGATCCTAATGTCAACTGTACTGTTAAAGCTGATAATGCAGCCACCATCGAAATATAGTGTTTTTTATTCATATTTTCATCCAAAGTGCATGCTACTTCATCTATACATATATCTTCATATATATATTCTCTATCTTTTCTATAAGTTATAAATATAGCTACCAATAGCCCTATAATCATTCCTATTCCTGGTAAAACCATAGCCTTCCATACCATATCAGTATGTATATTCATCCCATTAGCATTCATCTGATCCCTTATAATATTATGGAATATAAGTCCAAAACCAGCTGGTATACACATATAAGGCATTTGAAGCCCAAATGTCAGTGAACAAGCAACAGCTCTTCTATCTATTTTAAGTTTATTCATAACTCCTAATAATGGTGGAATCAATATAGGTATAAATGCAATATGAACCGGTATAAGATTTTGAGAAAAAATACTTATAACCGCAATTAAAATAACTAGTACAACAGATTTTCCCTTTATTAATTTAACTATTTTTCTAGCCAATATATCTGCAAGTCCTGTTTTATGAATAGCAACCGCTAAAGCTCCTAATAAAATATAGCTAAGAGCTGTTTCTGTATTATCTCCCATTCCCTTTATAAATGTACTCATAATTTCATTAATAGAAATTCCCGATAATATCCCTGCACTAATAGCAGATATTATTAAAGATAAAATAACATTAAGTCTCATAAGGCATAACGCCGTCATCAATATAACAGATATTACAACTGGATTCATTAGCATAATTAAATCTCCTCCTATAACTTTTTTATCACTTCATTACTTTATCACTTTATTTAAATAAAGTAAAGAGTAAAAATTTCTAATTTTAAAATTTTAATTAGAAATTTTTACTCTTATGAACTGTTCTCTAACCTCATCACTATATAAAAGAGGCTCAACAACTTTATATATATCTAATGATATATTACTTTTTCCTGTATTTTTTCTTACTTTTTTACTTTCATATTTTATATTATATTTTATTTTTTCACCTTTATCATTTAAATCAAACTTTATATATTCTTTGTTTATACGAGATATTACAATACTATCCTTTGGCAAAAACTTTTGTGAAATATTTAATATATTATCTATATTTAGATTATTATTTTTGTTAAATACTATTGTTATACAATCCACTATTTTATTATCCATATTTAAATTATATTTAACGCTAAATATATTATAATTCCAATTATCTAATTTTTTATCTTTAATTGTGTATAATAAATAGTCTCTGCCTTGTTCAAATAATACACTATTTTTATATTTCAATTCATAATAAAGTTTAACGCTTATATCCTTTTCTCCTATACCATTTCCATTTAAACTAATTTCCCTAAATTTGATTAAATTTTTGTTTATATATTCAAATAATATATTTTTATAATTTATCAATTCTTTTTTATATTTTTTTAAATATATTGATATATGTTTTTTATATTCTTTATCGAAAATTATAAACCCCTCCTCTCTCATAGTATATATTAAATTATATAATAAATTTCAAAATTGTTTTAGTTATTTTTTTAACAATTTATGCGGTATTTCAGAGCTTTTTTTACATTTTATACTTTTCTCAAAATTCTGTATTAACTTTATTTTTATAATATTTTAACTTTTAAAAACACAAGAACATGTGTATCTTATATTAAATACATCGTTTTCCTTGTTGGTATTTAGCCATTTAGTCACCAAACTTTATCTTTTTACAAAATACTTATTTTTTTAGTAGACTTAAATATAAAAATAATATATAATTTAATTTGTTCACGGTACATTTGATAATTATATAACTATGTCATCTATATAATGATAGTTATATAAAGCTTATGCACTAATTTCTATTTATTTTAAAATTATTATATTGTGAAAGGAAGATTTTTAAATGGCAAAAATACTTTTAGGAATTATGATTGCGTCTGGATTACCATTTGCTTTCATGCTTGTTCAATCTTACATGAAGAGAAAAGCAGAAGGCAGACTTGAAAAAGAAAGTTTTATTAAAATGGGTTTAATAGGAGCTTTAGCAAACTTCTTTGATACTTTAGGTCTTAGTAGTTTCGCTATAGAAACATCTTTATTTAAGAACTTTAATTTAGTTAGTGATGAAAAATTACCTGGAACACTAAATGTTGGTGCAACAATCCCAACCTTAGTACAGGCTTGTATATTTATAGCAGCTGTTGAAGTTGAACCTTTAACTTTATTCTCTATGATAGCTGCAGCACTTGCAGGTGCAGTTGTAGGAGCTGGACTTATATCTAAACTTCCTAAGAAAACTATACAACTTGCAATGGGAATAGCTTTATTCTCTATGGCAGTAATATTACTTGCTGGTCAATTAAACCTTTTCCCAGTTGGTGGAAATGCTATGGGTCTTCATGGAACTAAGCTTATAATAGCTATAGTTGGTAACTTCTTATTTGGAGCTTTAAACACTCTAGGTATAGGACTTTTTGCTCCATGTATGACTATGGTTTACATGTTAGGTATGTCTCCAATAGCAGCATTCCCTATAATGATGGGTTCTTGTGCACTTTTATTACCTTTTGCTGGTATGAAGTTCATAAAAGAAGACTCTCACTCTGCTCAAGGTTCTATGGCAGTTAATGTTATGGGTCCAATCGGAGTTTTAATAGCTGCATATTTAGTTAAGTCTATGAATGTTTACCTATTAAAATGGTTATTAATATTCGTTGTTGTATATACAACATTCATGATGTTCAAATCATATAAAGAATCAATAGCTAAGGAAAATAAAAGCGTAGCTTAATATAACAAAAAAAACAGATAGATTAAGAATCTATCTATTTTTTTGTTTCACAGAAAACATACCTTCCCAAATTCAGAAAATTATAACTGTTAATTATTTTAATATAATCCTTTTTTTTCATATTATTTAACTTTTGATATATATTCAGTCCATCTATATATACAACCAAATTCCACTTTTTTGATTTTACAATTTTATCTTTGCTATCCATTTTTGTTCCATTGTATGCGTTTTGTTACAATGATAAAATTGTAAATGACTTACAAAGGAGGAATTCATAATGAAAAAACTAATATCGAGCTTGATTTTTGCAGCTCTGCTACTAGGTAATTCTACTTCCTATGCACAGTCATATCTTATGCATACGGTTCAAACCGGGGATACCTATGCTTCTATTGCAAAAGAGCATAATGCAAGCGTTGATGCTATTCGTTCATTAAATAATGATTCAGGATACTCTCTTTACGCTAGAAGTTTATTAAAAATCAAACCTATACAAAACCAAAAAACCATATCTATAAAAATAGATGGTCAAATTGTTTCTACAGATCAATATCCTTATATAGAAAATGCTCGTACATTTGTTCCAATAAGATTTATCGCTGAAAAATTAGGTGCAAATGTATCATGGAACAATAGCTCACAAGAAGCTATATTGGAATATGAAGACAAGAATATCAAATTGCCAGTATATTCTAGTACAGCTAATATAAACGGATCTTTTGTATATCTTGATGCTCCTGTGAATATATATAATTCAAGAACATTTGTACCTGTTAGATTTATAGCTGAGACATTTAACTGTTCTGTTAGCTGGGATAGCTATAACTATATAGTGGATATCAAAACTAAAGGCTACATACCTTCTCATGAAGATGTAGTTAAAGATAATACACCTAACTACTCTAGTGAGGACTTATATTGGCTATCTAGATTAGTCGAAGCAGAATCTCAGGGAGAACCCTACGAAGGAAAACTAGCAGTTGCTAATGTTATAATGAATAGAAAGAATAGCGACTTATTCCCCAGCAGTATAAAAGGTGTTATCTTCGATAATAACTATGGAATTCAATATACTCCTGTTGCTAATGGTAGAATATATAATACACCTTCAAATGATAGTATTCAAGCTGCAAAACAGGCACTTGAAGGACACAATAATATATCAACATGTCTTTACTTTTTAAATCCACAAAAATCAACTAACAATTGGATAGTTTGGAATAGATCTTATTTTAAAACAATTCAAAATCATAATTTTTATTTATAGTCTGTAGAAAAAGGGATGGATCAAAATGATTTCTTTAATCATTTTGATCCATCCCTTATATATATTTTTTGAATCTATAGTTAGCATTTATTAAAGAGCTAAATTTGCAACTATTTTTGAACAACGAAGTGCGTAGGACTCGTTGGCGATATGAGACATTCGATAGCATGAAGCAAATTTTTTATTTCCCTTTTTTTGGTCATTTCTGTATAATTAACTTATATTATTTAATAATACTAAAGAAGGAGTGATTAAATGAATAGTTTTAATAAAAATCTAGAAAAATATGCTTCACTCGCAGTTAAAGTCGGTGTTAATATTCAAAACGGACAGACTCTTATAATTAACTCTCCTATAGAATGTTCTGAGTTTACTAGAATAGTAGCTAAATGTGCTTATAAAAATGGAGCTAAAAATATTCATGTAAGATGGAGCGATGAAGATTTAGCTCTTATCAAATATTTAAACGCACCGGATGAAGTCTTTAATGAGTTTCCAAAGTGGGAAGCTGATGGTCTTGAAGAGTTAGCTAAAAACGGTGCTGCAGTTATATCTATATCAGCTTCTAATCCTGAACTTTTAAAGAATGTAGATCCAAAAAGAATTGCAGCTGCTAACAAAGCAAGATCTCTTGCTCTTAAAAATTATAGAGAGTACATAATGAACAGCACAATATCTTGGTGTGTAATTTCTATTCCAACTAAAGCTTGGGCTAAAAAAGTATTCTCAGATGTATCAGAAGATGAAGCAGTTCAAAAACTTTGGGATAATATATTCAAAATAGTTAGAGTTGATAATGATGATCCTATAAAGGCTTGGGACGAACATCTTAATACACTTAATAGTAGAGTAGACTTTTTAAATAATAAAAACTTTAAATCGCTCCACTTTAAATCAAGTGTTACAGACCTTAATATAGAACTTCCAAAGGATCATTTATGGGCTGGTGGCGGAGAATATAATAGTAAGAAAACTTATTTTGTTGCAAATATGCCAACAGAAGAAGTATTTACATTGCCTCTTAAAACTGGTATAAATGGAACTGTTAAAAATACTAAACCTTTTAACTATGCAGGTAACTTAATAGATAACTTTACTTTAACATTTAAAGATGGTAAAGTTGTAGACTTTAAAGCTGAAGTTGGTCATGAAACTTTGAAAAAATTATTAGAAACAGATGACGGTGCTTGTTATATTGGTGAAGTAGCTTTAGTTGCTTATGACTCACCTATATCAAATTCAACTATAGTATTTTATAATACTTTATTCGATGAAAATGCATCTTGCCACCTAGCATTTGGAATGGCTTATCCTACATGTATAAAAAATGGAACTCAGATGAGTTCTGAAGAGCTTCAAAAAGCTGGTGCTAATGATTCATTAATCCACGAAGACTTTATGATAGGTTCTGATGATATGGATATAGTAGCTGAAACTCATGATGGAGAAAAAGTTCAAATATTCGAAAATGGTAATTGGGTGATATAACAAAAAAGTAGCTTGTAAATACAAGCTACTTTTTTAAGAATTTAATCTTGTATTTTTTATTTTTTCCATTATCTTAGCTTTTTTTCCCATCAAGCCATGTACTTCATTTATAAGAAGATTATCTTTTTTGTGTCCTTTCTCTATATAATACATAGATACAGCTCCAAGTCCAACATGAGTTCCAACCGCTACTCCCATTTGCATAATATATATATCACCTTTAAAATCAGTTTCTTGATTTACCTTATTTTTTAAATTTTCAGCAACACTAATATCAGATGTATATCCTATTATTATAAAATCTGTAGCTTCTTCATCGTTTCTACTTATAAATTCATCTATATAATGTTTTAAAACTCTTTTACGTCCTCTTTCCTTTGCTACTATTGCTCCCTTTCCTTTTTTCATAGTCATTATAGGCTTAATTTTTAATATTTTTCCTATAAAAGCACTTGAATTCGAAAGCCTTCCACTTTTTATTAAATGATCTAAATCATCAACAGATAAAAAATGTTTAACATTCATCTTATACGTTTCATTGAATTCTACTATTTCTTCAAAACTCATTCCTTGCTCTTTTAATATAGCACTCTTTAGAACTAACCATCCACTTCCATGACTCATACACTTTGAATCAACTATATGAATCTTAACATCCGATCCTTCATTCTCATCATAAAAATAATCCTTAGCTATAACTGCTGATTGATAAGAACCACTAGTACCGCTTGACATGCATATACATATTATATGTGTGTATCCATTTTCTACAGATTCATTCATTATCTTCAAATATTCTGTAGGACTTGGCATAGCAGTTGTTGGTTCTTTAGTTAAATTTTCAATTATACTATAAAATTCATCCGTTTTTATATCTATTCTATCTCTATATGTTTTCCCATTTATATTAATCGTCAACGGAGCTATCCCAATACCATACTTATCTATTAAATCTTGAGATAAATCACAGGTTGAATCTGCTATAATTTTTATCATAAATACCCTCCAATAGTTATCTTATTCTATGTATATATATTATTTTGTCATTATAATCGAAATATACATCATAATGTCCCTAACTTCCCTCTATGCTATTATACATTCCATACATCGATTTTGTAATATTTTTTAGAAAAATTAATTAATTTATAATTATAAAAAAATAAGATACATTTTTTCAATTTTCAAAAAAATAGCTACCTAAATCTCGCTTGTACGAGATCTGGGTAGCTACTTTTTATTATATTAACAACCTTCTACACCTTCACATAAACATTCTTCTTCCAATATTATTTCATTCTTTTTAAACCACATAATAATCTTATACATAAGTATTGGTCCAATAACAGTAACAACAGATTTTACAATTACTATATAATGAAAGTTTTTAATAACCTCTGTAAATATAGAAGAAACTATTATACCCACTCCATTGTTTATAAAATGAGCAAACATGCTTATGTATATAGACTTTGTTTTTAAATACAAATAACCGAATATAACTCCAATAAAAAAAGCATTAATTGCTTGCTGTAGATTCATATGCATTACTGCAAATAAAAGAGCAGATACTATTATACCTATTTTATCATTGTACTTTCTGCTAAGTCCTTTAAGTATTATTCCTCTATAAATTAATTCTTCGTATATAGGTGCTACTATACATATAGAAGCAAATGCTATAATAGGGTATCTAAGCAATTTATCGAAAGCTGCTTGGATATTCTCATTAACTGGTATTTGATCTATAAATATACCTATACTATTATCAAATATTATTCTAAATAAAACAATTATAAGTATAGTATATATATAATATTTTTTAGAAATATTTATATTCTCTCTTTCCTCAACGTCTTCCTTCGCAGAATACATTTTTAAAAGCAACTTAACCATTATAATTTTAACTATTAAACTACCAATACCTTCAATATAGAATATCATATCCGGAGAACTTATAGAAAATATACTTTCTACTATATAAATTGGTATCATCAAAAAATCTGAAAATATATGGAGTATAAATATCCATATAGCTCCTAAAATTCCTATCTCTGTTACTTTACTATTTCCAATATCTAAGTTTTTGATTAAGTTCATCAGTGCTCTTCCCCCTCTTGTCTTCATAGTCTTAAGAGTCAATTGTATACTAAAATTCTTAAATTTATCTTAATTTTATAATTATATTATATAAAAAAGTCTTCCTTTGAAGATTTTAATCATAGGCTTTTTTTGAAATTCGTAACGAAAATTATATCTATCGCCAATTTAAATAGGAATATAATTTCCTACTCATTATAAAAAGTGTTGGCATAGAATTATGCTAACACTTTTTTATATTTTATATATTTACTTAAACCAATAGCCAAAAAATACCCAATTGTAGATAAAATTATTATAGTTGCTCCTGATGGAATATTGTACTGATAAGATATTAGTAGTCCCAAAACATTAAATACTATACCCAACAATGTGGACAGTAGCATAATATTTTTAATGTCGTAAGTAAAGAGTTTAGCTATAGCTGGTGGTATGGTCAAAAGTGCTATAGATAGTATTATTCCCACTACTTTTATTAGCACTACTATGCTAAGGGCTATCAATATAAATAAAAAGTACTCTAAAAATCCTGTATTTATACCTAACACCTTAACAAATTCTTCATCAAATAAATAAGCCTTCCAGTAATTAAATATGCTAAATATAGATATGAGTATTATTAAACTCAATATTATCATTATTTTTATATAAATAGATGATACCGTTAGTATATCTCCAAATAAATAAGATGTCATATCAGGTGGATATCCAGGCGTTAAAGCTATAAATAATATTCCAAGAGCCATTCCAACCGACCAAAACATACCTATTAAAGCATCTGAATTAGTATTAGTCTTTCTATTTATAGTGGATATTCCAACAGATGCAAACACTGAAAATACAAGTCCTCCTATTATAGGCTCAATCCCTAGTAAATACCCCAGTCCTATACCTCCAAATGAAACATGTGCTATACCCCCACTCATACTTACAAGCTTTTTTTCAACTATTATTGTACCTATTATCCCACACACTACACTACTGAGTATAGCAGCCATTAAAGCATTTTTCATAAAGTTATAATTAAATAATGTTTCTATCATGCTCCCCCTCCTTACGCCTAACTACTCCCTTATTCAAATAAACTACTCTATCAGTATACGAAACAATCTCTTCCATATCATGAGTAACTATTATTATGGTCTTTTCTTTTTTTATTTTAGATAACATTTCATAAATCTCTATTTTCGCTTTAAAATCTAGACTTGCAGTGGGTTCATCTAATACTAATATCTTAGGATCTATCATAAGAGCTCTCGCTATTAATACCTTTTGAAGTTGTCCTCCTGATAACTGTCCAATTTGTCTATGTTCAAACCTTAGTATTCCTAATTTGTTCATAATATCTCTAGCTCTATTAATATCTTCTTTAGAATATTTTTTAAATAACTTGATTTTATTAGATAAATTCCCCATAAGTATTACATCTAATACTTTTATAGGAAATTGCTTATCAAAAGATGTAAATTGTGGAACATACCCAATAGACACATTATCTTTTAATAAAATGCTTCCACTTGTAGGCTTTAATATTCCGAGTAAAACCTTTAAAAGAGTGCTTTTTCCAGCTCCATTAGGACCTGTTATTCCTACAAATTCTCTACTTCCTATCTTTAAATTTATATCTTTCAAAGCGCATACATCTCCATAATTTACGCTCAAATTTTTCATTTCTATATCATTCATATATAATCCTCTCCTAATTTAAAACTTCCTTAAACTTATCAGATATATGTTTTAGATTTTTTATATAATCAGGACTTAAAGGAGATACCTGTAGGCTCTCTCCACCTATTTCATAAGCTATAGTCTCAGCCTGTTTGCTGTCAAACTCTTCTTGATAAAATACAAACTTAATATTATTTTGTTTAGCAAAGTCTATTATGTTCTGAAGTCTTTTAGAAGTAGTTTCCTTACCATCTTCTTCTATAGCAACCATATTTAAATTATAATCATCTGCAAAATATCCAAAAGATGGGTGATATATTATGAAAGATTGTTTGCTAACATCACTAATAATATCCTTAATTTCTTTATCAACTTCATCTAACTTAGATATGTAATCCATAGCATTTTTTTCGTATATTTGCTTATTATTAGGATCTAATACTACTAGCTCATTCTTAATTTCATCAATCATCACTTTAACTCTCTTTGGAGATAACCATATATGAGGGTCTCGACCTTCGTGGTCATGTTCATCCGAATCGTGTTCTTCGTCAAACATTCTATCTGGATATACTTTCCTAACTTTATCTTCTAAATGCACTACTTTTATATTCTCATCTAAACCTTCGATCATCGGAACTATATTAGACTTTTCTGTTGGAACTCCTATTGAAAAATAAACTTGAGATTCACTAAGCTTGGACATCTGCTTAGGTGTAGGCTGATAATTAGCCGGACTATATCCCGGAGGTATCATAACCTCAACGTCAACTAAATCTCCTCCTACTGCTTTTACAAATGTTCTTTGTGGCACAATCGCTACAGAAACCTTTATAGTATTATTTCCCAAATTACTATCTTTATTACTATATACTTCTTTATTTGAACATCCTCCAATTAAAAATAATCCTATTAAAATAACTATATAAATTAAATTTTTCTTCAAAATTTTCACCCCTTTGTTAATTAGCAACAATTATCATTATCATATATTATAATAACATATTTACTTAATTTGTCAATATGATTGCCTACTCATTATAATAAAGAGGTATGGTTAATTAACCATACCTCTTTATTATTCTCTTATATCTTTGTCTGTAAACCTTAATATTTCTATTTTTTATCAATATATGAAACTGCATTAAGTGCTGCAACCTGACCTTCTCCTGCAGCTTTTATATATTGATATGGTTTTCCTATACAATCTCCAGCTGCAAAACATCCTTTTATATTCGTATTCATACCTCTATCTACTTTTATATGTCCCTCTTCAACTTCCAGCCCAGGAACTAAGTATTTAGGCGATATACTATTTCTTATAAAAAATATCCCATCTACATCTATTTCCGAGTTTCTAAGTATAAGCTTATTAGCCTTCATCTTACCGCATACCTCAATAGGTATATCCTTCATAATCTCAATGCCATCAACTAACTCATACTTACCATTATACATAGGTATATAATATACCTTAGATGCTATTTCCATTAAAAAGTTAGCTTCTTCCTCAGCTTCTTCATTATAACCTACTATAACTACCTTTTTCCCTCTATATAAAGCTGCGTCGCAAGTAGCACAATAACCTACTCCCTTACCCAAAAATTCTTCTTCTCCTTTTATAGGCTTTGCATACTCTATTCCAGTGGCAAGTATTACTGTAGTTGCCTCATAAGTTTTTTCATTCACCATTAGGGCAAAATAATCTCCCATAGCATATACATTATTAATTCTTTCCTCTATAATTTCAATCCCCATCTTGTCTATGTGGGATTTGAAGATATCCTTTAAATTTTCACCAGTTATATCATGAATACCTAAGTAATTATCTACCTTAGGTGCTTTTACTATCTTGTCACTTAAATTGCTGTTTCCAAATACTATTATTTTTTTATTTCTAATTTTAGCATTTATAGCCGCTGACAATCCAGCTGGCCCACTTCCTAATATAGCTATATCATACCTCATAAAATTTTACCCTCTTATAAGTGTGTTTCTATTTGGGACTTTATCATATCCTTAGGTCTAAATCCCATTATAGTATCCACTGGTTTTCCATTTTTAAACACTATCATTGTAGGAACACTTGTTATTTGAAATTTCTCAGCTAAATTTATATCTTTATCTATATCAACTTTCATAAACTTAACCTTATCACCAATTTCTTCATCTAAATCTTTAAACACAGGAGCTAGCATTTTACAAGGTCCACACCATTCCGCAAAAAAATCTACTACAACTACACCATTATCATTTTCTACGTTTTCGTTAAAATCATTAGTATTTACAACTTTTATCATAATTAAATTCCTCCCAATTTAAATTAATTTTATATTCATTATATCCATACTATACTCTTTTATTATGAATATGTCAATATCGTAATATATAGATATTTAAATTGATTTTTCTTTTACTTTTATTACTTTACCCAATAATATATGAGTTAATCAACAATATTATTTTATTTTTTAAAGGGAAGTTTTTTTATATAATTTGTTCTTTTAAAAAAAACTTATGCAGTTTATGAGAATGTGTACTTAGTGATTTTTTGATAATTTCTTCATCTATGACTTTCTTGTTATTTATATAATCATAATAATCATATATACAAAGAAGAGATGCTTTAGTATGTCTTAAACCTTCAGTTAAATTACTTTCCATATCCAAAAAATCCTTTTTAGAATTTTGCTCAATAGCATATGTAGGTTGACCTATCCAACGAATACCACTATATCCCTGTTTAATTTCTTCTTCTACTACAAATTCAACCTTTTCTTTAAGCTTTTTTACTCCACCAGTTTTGTTTATATCTATAAGTTGTTTGATAGATTGTAATTTTAAATGTTTGTCATATATTCCAAAATTCTTTAAGTATTTTTTTAAGTCTTTGTACAATTCAGGCTTCATATATATATATATCACTTCATTATTATCTATTCCTATTTTTATATACTGAATCATATTTGCAAAGAGATGATCTTTTCCGTAATAATAAAAAGTAGAATGAGTACCCATTATATTTTTCAAATTCATTAAGCAAGTATCTTGTATAGACTTAATATACTGAAATTTAACTATTAATTCATCTAATTCTTCACTTAGCTTTATAACCTCTTGATCTAGTAAGTTTTCATTTTTTTCAACTATAATACTATTTAATTTTTGACGAGTTAACTCAATCTCTTTCTCTAAATCATAGCAATCTCTTTTTTCTAAATTATCAGAACCTATATTCATAAGAATCATCCCCTTTCGCTAAAACATTACATTCTTATCTATATTATAGCATTTTTGGTATTTTTTGATATAGATTATTAGGCAAATTATAATATTATTTTCTTATAGGTAATTCCCTTTATTTTAAAAATAATTCCCATAAATAAAAAGATTCTACCGACGCCGAGGCCACTGAAAAACTTATTGTTTTTCAATGAACTTAAACAAATATAAAAAAAGATGGCTCAAATTTATTCTTTAAATTTTTGAGTCATCTTTTTTTATGGAATAAATCCTTTTTCAACCCTGTTTTTTAACCTAATAGCTTCAATATTCGCTTTAAGTTTGCCGTGAATATAGCCATTGCTCCTTGTCTTTCCATGCCAATAAGACCCGAAGACGATGCAACATCATACCTGTGTCTGTGTTTTAATTCGCTATTTTTAGCTTCTATTTTATATCGCTCTTTTGATTTTTCTTTAAAATAGTCACTTTCTTGAAATTTTGCTTGTTCTGTGTGTTCAGCTGATTTAATTCTTACAGAATAGCTCTTACTTTTAGCCCCTTTCTTATAGCATCCTTCTTTATATGGACAACATTTACACTTTTCTATATCAAAATAATATGTAGTAGTTTGATTTGCTGCAGTAATAATTCGTTCTTCACTCATCTCAATATGTGTTTTATAACCAAAAATGAAGAATCCACAGTTTTATGACCAATTTTTGCGTCTTCATCTTCCGATATTCGTAAGTGCTCTATATCATCTGCTAAGGTCTCTTTCAAAATATTCAATTTTTCTTTAACTTTAGGATAGTTTGATATATAATCTTCTTTTTCTATAACATCAATAAGTTTTTGGCAATATTCTATTTCATCTTCTAAAATATTTGTTGTTGTTTTAGTTGGAAATTTTGATTTAATACTTTCATCTATTGTATATACTGATTTTCTCAGTTTTTTAGATCTATCCATTAAGATTTCTTTAGGCGATTTTTGATTATAACGTGCTTTAGTATGAGTAGCATCTACAATTATAGAGTTACTCTTTATAATACCTTTCTCTATAGAAATCTCAACAGTTTTATTTATAAGCATATCTAAAAGATTCATATCTTTTATAGGATCAATCGCTACGCGACCATTATCAACACAATACTTTGAAGTCAACTCATCTTTAATTTTTTATATTAGAATTATGCACAATAAAAAGGTATAACATTCATATAATGAAGTGAACGCTATACCTTTTTAAAATAAGAACACTTTTTCAGTGGCCTCCCGACGCATACAGAAATTTTTATATTTTCTAGATTATTTTCATATTATCCTATCTCCCCTATACTCACACACTTATTATAATCAAGAATAGATAAATTATAATTCGATACAGTTTCGTCAAGATAAATTTGAGCTTTATATAAATTATTAAATGCTTGCTTTACTTCTATTAATGTTGTCATTCCAGCATTATATGAGCTTTGCTTTAATCTCAGTTGTTCCTTTTCTTTTTCTACCTGATACTTTGCAATATCTATCTGTCTTTTAAGAACATTCACTTCATCATATTTTGATTTTATATCAAATTCAACATCACTTTTAACCTCTTTTAAAAGATTTTCTACTTTTACTACATTTCTTTCCTTATATTTATAGGTATATGTGTTTTCTGAGTATTTTATTGCATTAGTTTCAAAATCCAGTTTTGCAATTTCATATTTATTCTTTATTTTAATCATATCAAATCTATTTTTATACGCTTTTTCTAAATCCTTATTTAAGTCAGAAAGAAAATCTGCTTCATTAAAATCAGATGTAAGCTCAATTTCTGTATCAAGAGAATAGCTTAATTGCTTATTTAATTCTCTTAGAGATTTTTTTGCATCATTACTTGCTCTTTCTAAAGTTGTTTTTGCTTCACTTAAATTAATGTCAGCCATTATTAAATCTGATTTTGATGCTAATCCAGCATCAAATTTTTTATTTACTATGTTTTTATTATTTTCAACATTTTCTAAATTATTTTGTGCTATAAAAAGCTTATCCCTTGCTTGAATTGCTAAATAATAATATTTCGTTATATTATATTTTAAATTTTCTATTTTATATTCCTTTTTTATTTTCTCCTCTTGAAATTCATACTCAGCATTTTTAGATACCATATTTGCATCTAATTGAAATCCTTCTATTGTTCCTGAGAAATTGTCATTATTTCCTTTTTTATACTTTTTCTCTCTATAATTTGCTTGATTTAATTCTATTTCTTTTATCTGAATATCTAAATCACTTAATTTAATTTCATTAGAGTTTTTTATTCCTTCTTTTATTGCCTCTTCAATAGAAAGTTTTTTTATATCCTCTGATTTATCTTGAGCATACACTCCTGTTGAAGATGTTATCAGTATACACAATAAAAATGTACCCAAAATAACTTTTTTCATATTTAATCCCTCTTTTTATATCTATTATTTTTATCTTAATTGAAAGCATTCCTTTATTTCCTTTATTCCTGGAAGGAAAAATTCAATTATTCTTCTTGTACCTGTCTTTACTTCTACAACTGCCGTCATTCCTGTTGAAATATTTACTTCTTTTTTTTCAACAAAAATTGAATTTTTTGATGGTTTGATTAAAGCCTTATAAACATATCCCATTTTTTCATTTTGAACTGCGTCTGGGCTTATATGTACAACCTTACCTTTGATTGTTCCATATTTTTGAAAAGGAAAAGTATCAAGTTTTATTTCTACTGACTGCCCTACATTTACAAATGCTATATCTTTATTCAATATCATACCTTCAATAAGCAATTCTGAGTCATCTGGAACAACTGTTACAATAGGCTTTCCTGTTTCAATTACTCCTCCAATAGTATTTACACTTAGACTTTGTACTGTTCCATCTACGGGTGAAACAATAGTCTGTCTTTGTATACGATTTTTTATTTTTTCTAATTCTTTTTCCATAGTTTGTATTGTTTTATCCTTTTCTACTATTTCCTTCATAGTATTCTTATCATAATCTAATGAACTAATTATCTTTTGATTTTTATTTAGTTCTACTTGCTTTTCATAAATATCTATCTTACTCTTTTGAATTTCCATAGACTGCTTCGCTAAATCAAGTTCATTTTTTTTATCTATATATTGTTGCTGAGGTATAGAATCATCTTCATATAGCTTTTTTAATTTCTGCTCTTCTTCACTTAATATTTGTATCTTTAATTCAATTTGCTTTAAATTTTGCTTTTCTACTTCAAACTCTTTTATAATTTTTTCTGTACTATTCTCATAAGCTTGTTGTTTCTGATCCTGTTGAGCTTCCTTCATTTTATTGTATTCTAATTGTCTTGCTAACTCATCTTTTTTTATATTTCCATTATCCTTAAGCTGTAAGTTACCTTTATTAAATGTAGTAAGTAGCAATTTTCTTTCAACAAATGTTGTATTTAAAGCATTTTCTATTTTATCTTTTTCAGCCTCTAAAATAGATGTATCTAATTTCATTATAAGCTGTCCTTTTTTCACTTTTTCTCCTTCTTTAATATCTATAGATGTAATTACTCCACCGTCTGATGCTTGTATTACTTTAACATTTCCATCTGGAATTACCTTTCCAGCAACTATAGCAACTTCATCTACCTTTCCAACTATAGACCAAATAATCGCAATTATTATTATTAAAGCAACTATCCAAATAACTAATTTCCCAAGTGGTGATTCAGGTGTTTCTATAATTTCTAAGGCCGAAGGAAGAAATTCCTTTCGTATATCTTTCTTTTCAAATAATCGCATTTTTTCCCTCCAATTCATAAAAACTTTTTTAATTATTATTTTGCTCCTGATCTTGTTGATTGAATAAATAATGATACAATCCTTTTTTATTCATTAAATCAGCATGAGATCCCGCTTCTACTAGATTTCCTTTATCTAATACCATTATTGCATCTGCATTTTTTATCGTTGAAAGTCTATGTGCAATTATAAGAACTGTACGCCCTTTACAAATTTTTGATAAATTCTTTTGAATAATATTTTCAGATTCATAATCAAGTGCTGAGGTTGCTTCATCAAATATTAATATTGATGGATTTGTAATAAGCGCTCTAGCTATTGCTATTCTCTGACGCTGTCCTCCAGAAAGTGCTGTTCCTTTTTCTCCTACTTGTGTATCATATCCTTGTGGCGTTCCAAGAATAAATTCATGAGCTCCTGCAAGCTTAGCACAATAAATTATTTCCTCCATACTTGCCTCTGGCTTATTAATACAAATATTATCCTTTACAGATCCATTGAAAAGAAAGCTTTCTTGAAGCACAACACCAATTTGGCGTCTTAACCAATGTGGATCTGCCATTGAAATATCCACTCCATCCACCATTATTTTTCCACTTTCAGGAATATAAAGACGTTGTATTAATTTAAACAAAGTACTTTTACCCGAACCTGATCTTCCAACAATTCCTATTGTTTTACCAGATGGTATTTTAAATGATAAATTTCTTATAGCTTCAGGTGTATTAATTCTATATCTATAGGTAACATTTTGAAATTCAATATTCCCTTTTATATTTGGTAATCTTAGCTTTTTTCCATCAAAATTTGGTTCTGTTTGTGTATTGAAAATATCTCCTAATCTTTCAATAGATACACTCATTTGCTGAAACTCTTGCCAAAGGTTTACAAGTCTTAATATTGGTCCACTTACATTTCCTGAAAGCATTCTAAAAGCAATAAGCTGTCCTACCGTTATTTTCCCACTTATAACCATATGAGTGCCCTTCCATAAAACGATTAAATCAAAGGCTCTTTGAATAAATTGTGCTATAGCATTTGAATTACCTGCTGTAATTGATGTTTTAAAAGAAGAATTTGTATAATCTGCAACTTTATCTTCCCATCTTTTTTGACTTAAAGGCTCTAGTGCAAAAGATTTGATTGTTTGAACTCCAGATACACTTTCCACTAAAAAACTGTGCATTTCAGCATTATATTTAAATTTTTCTTCTAGCTGATTTTTAAAAATTGGTGTTACAATTAAAGATAATATAATAAAAATAGGTAATGATAATAAAACAATATTTGTTAGCGTCTTACTATATATATACATTACAACAATATAAACTACTAAAAAAATAATATCTATTACTGTTGAAAGAGGAGCTCCGGTTAAGAAACGTCTAACATTTTCTACCTCTTTTACTCTAGCAATTGTTTCTCCAACTCGTCTTGATTCAAAAAACTTAAGTGGTAACTTAAATAAATGATCAAAAATTCTTGCACTAAGAACCACATCTATCCTATTTGTTACATGTGAAAAAACATAATTTTTAGACATATTTAAAAACATTTCAAATATTATAACAATAAAGAGTCCTGTCATTAAAACCTTTAAAGTTGTAAATCCTTTATGAACCAATACCTTATCAACAATGGTTTGAATTATAAGAGGAGATACTAATCCTATAATTTGAAGTATAAATGCTGCTATTAAAACATCTATAAAAGATTTTTTAAATTTAAGTATTGTTGGTATGAACCACTTTACTCCAAATTTTATATTTTGAAGCTTATTGTCTTTGTTCTTAATTAAGATGATTTTCCCTGTACAAATTTTTTCAAATTCTTCTTTATTAATTTCCTCAGGCTTTTGCTTTTGTGGATCAAATATCATTAACTTTTCTTTATTTGCTCTTGCAAGTACAATAAAATCCCCTTCTTTTGTCTCAATCAATATTGGTAAAGGGCATTTTATCATTTTTGAATATTCCATATTTGTTATTTTTGCCTTTAACCCGACTTTTTTGCTAATTAAGAGAATATCTTCGGCACTTACATCTTTTCCTTCTAAAGCGAAGTCATGATTGATTTGTTCTTCATTTAAAGCAATATGATTGATTTGTGCAACAACAATTAAACTATTCAATGATTTTTTAAAATTTTCATTTTCCATTTATTCCTCTCCTTCGCTTTTAAATTAAATATTTTTTATTTGTTATAAAAAGAGACTAAGAACATTAGTCTCTTTTTATACTCAGTTATTTAATTTGTCGGATGATTAAAAGCTATTGTTTAAAATATTATATGCTGCAGCTCCATTAGAGCTTGCTAATACATTATTATTATTTTGTATATTTTCCTTCATTGCATCTTCCCAGCTTACGCCTCTTTCACTTTCAAATCCAGCCATTTGATCAACTAATAAATCAATTTTATTTTTTGTAATACTGCTTCCGTCTGCATATTTTATGTCTAGTTTACAATCTTTTTCTGAATACCAATTATTAACAGTAATTGAATTACTTTCTCCAATTACCTTTATAATTAAATTATCATTCTCTCTTTCAAAGAAAATATCTTCTTTTCTTTTGTCTTCAAAGGAAATAATATCATTTCCATCTCCTGGATCATATATCATATCGTTGCCAAAGCTACCTTCAAACTTATATGTATCAGTTCCATTTCCTCCAAATAGCATATCGTTTCCTTCGCTTCCAACTAATGTATCATCTCCTTCTCCAGCAGTAATCATATCATTGCCTTCATTTCCAACTAATGTATCATCTCCATTTTCTCCAAATAGCATATCGTTTCCTTCTCCACCTACAATATTATCATTTCCTTCGTCTCCATGAATACGATCATTTCCTTCATATCCATATATAGAATCGTCTCCATCTTTACCTTCTAAATGATTATCTGCATAATTCCCCTTAATAGAATCACTTAAATTACTTCCTATAACACTCTCAAATCCAAGTACGTTATGTTTTGATCCATCTCCAAATTCAGCAGTACCAAATTTAAGATCTATGTTAACATTTAGATCACTTTTACTATAATCTACTCTGTCATATCCATTTCCCCCAGATACATTTATAATTATACCGTCATATACACCTCTATTTCCGCTATAGTCATAAACAATATCATCTCCGTCTCCAGCATGAACATTACTGTGACCTTCTATAGCATAAATTGTATCATTTCCTTCTTCTCCATATAATTCATTAAACCCTTTTCTACCATCTATATAATCATCTCCAGATCCACCATAAATGCGATCTTGATAATCACTTCCATAGATACTATCATTACCATCCTCCCCATTTATGTAAGAGGCTACAAATCTGTCTTCATCAGGAGTATTATATGAATTCATATCATCACTGAAAATCAAATCATCTCCAGATCCACCATAAATTTGATCTTTTGATTTTCCTCCAATAATTAAATCATTTCCATCTCCACCATAAATTTGATCAAAACCGTTACCGCCTACTAAATTATCATTTCCATCTTGACCATTTAATTCATCATCACCTTCTCCACCATTAAGAAGGTCAGCTTCACTTCCTCCAATAATACTATCATTCCCCTTATATCCAAAAATACTATTTCCGCTTGTTTCAAACCCGTTGATTGTATCATTATTCTTACTTCCTTTAACTTGTTCTATAGAAGTAATATTATGATTACCTATACTAGTATCTGTATTAGATTCAAAAAACTCAACTTTTTGATTTTGAAGATCTACTGAAACAGATCCATCATATCTGCTATAATCTACGCAATCTATTCCTTCTCCTCCATCTACTGTTGTATTTAAATGGTTATCCATAAGTATGTCTTTTCCTGCTCCACCATAAAGGTTGTTTCTTCCTTCTTTTCCATTTAGAATATCATCTCCATCATTACCATATAATGCATCGTTTCCTTTTCCCCCTGCTAGGAAGTCATTTTTATTTCCTCCTATTATTTCATCGTTTCCTTCATTACCCTCAATCATATTTTCACTATTTAAATATCCAGTGAAGGTATCATTTCCTGTACCTCCTTTTACTCCTTCAATAGATTTTAAATTGTCCATAAACCTTCTACCGACACTATATCTCTCTCCAGAATTAAAATTCAGCTTAATATCTTCATCAATATTACTAAAGTCTACTATATCCGTTCCTTCTCCTCCATCTATTACTTTAGTCATATAATTAATCTTAAGTGTATCATTTCCTTTTCCACCATAAAGTTCATCTCTTCCTAAAAGCCCTCCATCTAAATAGTCATTTCCATCATCTCCATATAACTTATCAGTTCCTATTCCTCCTATTAATATATCATTACCTTCCATACCATGGAATGTACTACCTATTTTTTCATTAGAATTTAAACCTAAGCTTATAACCGCTTGCTTAAAACTTCTATCATTAAGAAAATCATATGAAGTATCAATCCTATTATGTATCAAAGGTTTTAGATTGTCCATCACTACATTAATTTTTTCATTTTCTTCCGAAGTAGATAATCCATTTCCACTCATGTAATCATCATTATTTGTACCATTTACAATATTCTCATAAACTGATCCTATAAATTCAAGTCTACTTTTTGTAACATCTGTAAAATTAATTTCATTTTTACCTGCTTTAGGTGCAATTAATCTTATTGTTTTTGGTTTATCAGAAGAACTATCTTCTTGTATATGATTTATTATATTGTGAGCATATTTGGTAGAAGGAAGATAAATTTCTTCAAAATTAGATAATGTAACAATAGTTGAATTATTTACAGACCCGACATGTCTAACATCTAATTTATTAGACCCAGAATAAAAGTCTCCTTTATATAATTGATGATTTTTTTCTGTAATATTTCCTAAATTTGCCCCATCATGTCCTTCTCCACCATCTACCTTCGCATATATATTTTTAGCATCCTTTGCTCTAAGAGTTTCTTTAAATTCTACTATATCGTCACCACCATTTAATTGAATTTCTTGATTTATAAAATTCATAAGCTTAGTAACTAAATAGTTTCTAGTGTTACCCATATCTACATAATTCTGATTAATTTTTGTACCATTTAAATCTTTTGCAATCTTATCTGCCATTGTTTTACTTATATCTTCGTGATAAAATGAATCTATTTTGCCTGTTCCTTTTTCACCTACGTCTAAGCGAATCTCCCTTTTTTTGTTACCTTCCTCTTTAAAATGGTAACCTATTGCATTAGTATGTGTTTCTCCATTTACGTGTGTTTGTCTATATAGTGTTGTATTATAATTATTTCCTTCAACTATGTTTCCAACCGTTCCAGGTGTCTGATAAGTTTCATATGTGAATGCATTAGCACCCATTTCTTTTATTACTTCGTCTGCATATTTTCCAACTTGTTCTATTACCCTACTTTCAAATAGATGCTTAAAGAAATCTGGTTCTGTCTTATAATCATTAGTAAGCTTTTCAAATAAATCCTTTTGTAATTTTAACGTATAACCAGGTGAAAACGTGTTAATAATTGGTGTTGCATTTAATGCAGAAATCTTGTGCAATGTTGAATAAGTATCTCTATCTATATCATTATTTGCTGAATGTTTTAGTTCTTCTAATTTCATTGCTTTTATTATTGAAGGTACATCTGGCATAAGTGGAATAGATGATACCATTATAGCCATTGAAGCCGTAAATTTTTGTAGTGAACTAGCATCTGAAGGTAGACTAGCAATCTGTCCAGCAGACGATACTACTGCACCTACTCCTCCTATTATAGCACCTGCTATTGCACCTATAGGTCCTGCAAATGCTAAACAGTTTGCTAGAAGACCTAATGTATTACCTATTACATTAGTTATATGCCTCGCATTAATCTTCCCTTCTTGCCCAGCAGTTATTATGTCATATAAACTAAAGCCTAAACCATACGCACTTAATCCTACTCCTAGCGCATTTAATCCTGTATTTGCAGCATTATTAATTGAACCGAATCTACTACCTGGATTATAAACTTCTGAAGTGTTTGATCCTAATGAAGGTTTTGATCCTGAATTTGGTACATCTACATCTCCTGTTGGTTTGTAGCTTGTTCCTGTAATACCTGTATCTGGATCTACTGCTGCATTATAGTTTTCTCTTGCTAAATTAAAATCATAACTGCCATAACCCATAACCTCTCCAAAAGCATTATTAAGTTTATTTAATTGTGTACGTAACTGTCTTGAAGTTATTGAACCACGTCCTACATTAGGAATATCAACATCTACAGGTTTATTAGGTATATCAGCATCTATAGGTTTATTAGAAATACCATCATCTGCTATTGGCTTATATGATGTCAACTCTACGTCTGGATCTATGTCTAAATTCCTAACTACAGCATTTTCAAGATCATAACTTCTTGTTGTAATTGTAGTATCACTCACCGTCATATATCTTTCGAGAAATCTTTCTGCAAATGTTTCTCCTTTTAAGCTTGGATCCATTTTAGCTGCAAATATACTATATCCAAGACCAAATGTATCCACTGCAATCCCTGCTGCATCTTGTGTTAAACGAAGAATACTTTTTTTACGATCCTTTGTATTTCCCCATACAATTTCATTCAATAAATTATAAACAAAATTATTCATACTTATTGGCCCTGCTATTTGACTTGGTAAGCCACTTGCTGCACCTACTTGATTTAAACGTCTAAATAAATCAGCAGGATCATTAATTCCATTACGCATAAAAATAGTCTTTATTGCTGTTAGAGATTTCATATATTTAGCGTAATTACCAAAACTTTCTTTACCAGTTATTCTTGATAAGTTTGTATAGGCTGATTCCATGTCCCCTTGCACTCTAGCAAGTTCTTCTGATAATTCATTTAATAATGGATCAAGTTTGAACTCTTCATTATTTACATTTTCTGCATTAGTATTATCATTTAAAATCGCTCCTTCATCTGTATTTATATTATTTTCGTTAATAAAATCTGTTACTGAACTTTTTTCTGTTTCCATATTTTCTGCCTCCATATAAATTTCAGTTTTTCGTCAAAAAAAAACTTTTCTCGACAAAACAATTCTTTTTTTTACATTATATACCTCTCTTTATAATTTTCAATACTTTTTTGAAAATTCTTTCAATTTTAGTTCATATATCCTACTTAAATATCTGCTTATATAAAATGGTATATTTTTAAAACTTAAACTTATTTATCTATAGAAAAAATAATTGTTAAATATTGTAAAAGCACAAAACCTCTTGAATAAATTTACATTTGAACAAAATAAAAATATTTATACAAAATAATGTTAATATCCTATACTTATTCTAAATTTTCCTCATGCGTAGCCTTTAATTTTGACTCTGGATTTAAAAAAATGCAGAATAATTCAAGAAAATCACATAGAAATTGCTTTAGTTGTTTAACTGTGAAAATTTTCAATTTAAACTGCTCGATTATAGTTAATATAAAATTTTATTTACTTATTCTAATTATTTAATATTAATGAAATCTTAAAATTTTCTTAAAAATATCAAATGCTAATCATATAGTTTTTCTTGAATATATGAGTATATAATTTAAAATGTGTAAACTCGCTAAAATAGTTATAATCTAGATGTAATAAAATTATCATATATACAAAAGGTGCATGTGAAAATAGTTTTATCAAAACACTATTTTCACATGCACCTTTTAATATAGTTCATTTAGCTTTATATACTCTAGAATTATTATCTACAACCTCTACAATAAGTCCTTTATTCATCATATCTTTTATCATATTTTTAATAAATACCCTTGGATCAGTTACTGTAATTTTATTCTTACTCCAAAATAAAGACGCTTTTGTTCCCTTAATAAGGTTTTCTATATCTGCTATAGTTAATTTCTCTTTTTTCTTAAATTCATTCATTACTTTATTCTCTATTTTCTTATATAAATTATTCAATAATTCCTCATTCTTTCTTTGTTGCTTAATGTATCCCCATGACAGTAAAAAAGCAAATGTTACAGCCACTAATAATATCTTGAACACAAAATTCATCATACTAATCACTTACCTTCTCAAGTGTTATAAAATTATTGTTTCTTAAAATATTTATATAAGTTCCCAATCTCTCATAAACAGGTTCAGATTTTTTCCCAAACTCGTCTTTTAAACTACTACCTATATCTTCAATATTATTCTTTCCATCTATTAGTTTCCAAACCCAACTTCCTTGCTCATCTAAATCTATTTTCATTTCTTTTGGAGTTTTGAAGAAAAATCTAACTATTTTATCTAATACTCCGTCTCTAGGTATAATAATTTTAACAAACCCGTCTTCATTTGTTTCCCATTTATATTTACCCGTTTTTTTAGGAACTAATTCCAAAAAGTTATCATCTTTTTTTATTTTGTTAGCCATTTTGTCACCTTCTTTTTATAAATTCTTAGTAAGTAAAAAAGTTCTTCTCTGAAGAACCTTAAATGTAAACTTTTTTGAAACTCATAACGGAATTTATATTTATCCATAATTTAAAGAGGATATTAAATATCCTCTTTTTTATTATACTATTAATTTTTCTTTAATACAGAATGCTTCATTAATGAATATATCAGTAAAGCAAAGAACGCAATTGATCCTAATTGTCCTAAGTCAACTCCAAGGTTCACATTCCATCCTGCTACTGCAAATACTGCTAGAAGAATTCCAATTAAACCTTCTCCAGCAATTAAACCTGATGCATATAAAATTCCTGATTCAATTTTATCTTTGAATCCTCTAGCTTCTTTATTTTCATGAATAGCTTCTTCTCCACCTACTTTGTTTAACTTCTTATCTAATACTCCTCTTATTAATCCACCTGCCATAATAGGAGTACTTAAATGAATTGGTAAATATAAACCTATTGCTATAGGTAGAACTGGAAGTCCTAATAATTCAATAGCTACTCCTATACCAACTCCTGTAAATACTAAAGCCCAAGGTAGACTTCCACCCATAACCCCTTCTATAACAAGCTTCATAAGAGTTGCTTGAGGTGCTGGTAATTCAGCAGATCCAAATCCCCATGCTTGGTTCAATAATGTTAAAACAGAACCTATTGCAATAGCTGCAGCTAATGCTCCGATTATCTCTCCATACTGTTGCTTTTTAGGTGTCGCTCCTACTAAAAATCCTGTTTTTAAATCTTGAGATGTATCCCCTGCCATGGCAGCGATAATACATATTATAGCACCTACTGTTAATGTAGCTATCATTCCTGTTTGTCCATCATTTCCAGTTGATTTAAATATAATAGCTGTGATTATTAATGTAGCAATAGTCATACCAGAAACTGGGTTTGACGAACTTCCTACAAGACCAACTATTCTTGATGATACAGTTGCAAAGAAGAAACCTAATACAGCAATCAGTAAAGCTCCACCAAGTCCTACAGGTATTATTGGAAGCATCATCATAGATAATATAATTACTAATACCCCTATTAAAACAATCTTCATAGACATATCTTGCTCTGTTCTTTTTAATGAAGATACGCCACCGCCAGCAGAGTAATCCTTCATAGCATCTTTAAATGTTTGAACTATTAATGGTAAAGATTTTATTAAACTGAAAACACCACCAAAAGCAACTGCTCCAGCACCAATATATCTTATATAATAATTCCATATTCCCCAGTATCCTAATTCACTAATAGGTACAGATGCAGGATACATTATAACTTCTCCCATACCACCAATATTTGAAATCAATGGTATTAATCCAAACCATCCTATAACAGCACCAGCTAACATATAAGCAGAAATAGTAGGTCCTATAATAAATCCAACCCCTAAAAGTGCTGGTAAAACATCTGCTCCAATAGCAGCGTCCTTGTATCCTTTGATTGTTGTTTCAATTTCACTTGGAAATAATTTCATTCCATCAGCTATAAATTTGTATAATGCTCCAACACCTAGACCTGTAAAACAAGCTTTAGCCTTGTCTCCTCCTTCTTCTCCAGCAAGAAGTACCTCAGCACAAGCTGTTCCCTCAGGATAAGGTAAAACACCATGTTCTTTAACTATTAGAGCTTTTCTTAAAGGAACCATAAATAATACTCCTAAAATCCCACCACATAAAGCTATAGTTGTTATAGTTAATAAACTTGGAGTTCCCATATCCCACTCTTCTAACCAAATATAAAGAGCTGGTAATGTAAATATAGCTCCTGCTGCCAATGACTCTCCAGCAGAACCAATAGTTTGAACCATATTGTTTTCTAAAATAGATTCTTTCTTTAAAACCCCTCTTATAAGTCCCATAGAAATAACTGCTGCAGGAATAGATGCACTTATTGTCATTCCTACTTTTAATCCTAAGTATGCATTAGCAGCGCCAAATACAACAGCTAATAAAATACCTAATATTATTGATGTGATTGTAAATTCTGGTAAAACTTTGTCTGCAGATATAAAAGGTTTAAATTCTTTCTTTGCAATATCTTCTTTTGCCATATTGTAACCCCCTTCTTTTAATTTTTAAAAATATATAACTTCACATACTATTATATATTTTCAAAATATTTTTTTACTTTTTATCACTTTTTTCTCTGAATAAAATTTCTGAATAATCGAAAAAGATGTCTATTCAGACATTTTTTTATCTATAACTCTATATTTATTTTTAGGCCTTCCGATTTGACCATATACTGGAATGAGTTCTAATTTCTCATGCTCAATAAGGTATTGAACATATCTATGTACGGTTTGATAAGCCAAATTCATACCACTAGCAATATAGTCTATAGTTACATCCTCATCTTGATTTAAGAGAAAATCCCATACTAAACTTAAAGTAGCAGGACTAATTCCTTTATCTACAAATGCATTAGCTCTCTCTTCAATACTCTTTTTAGTCACTTCATGAATTTTCAAATTAACCTTTATTCTAGATATTAAATCTGGTGCTTTAATAGGTTTTATTGCAAAATCAGTAGCTCCTACCTCAATAAATTTATCTGAAATTTCCTGTCTCTCATCAACTGTCAAAACTAGAATAGACACAGCTGGGTTCATATGTCTAATTTTTTTAACAGTATTTATTCCATCCCAATCTGGCATATGATAATCTACAATAACAAGCTGTGGGTTATATTTTTTGCAAAGTTCATATCCTTTTTTTCCGCTAGTTGCAGTTAATACGTCATATCCTCCAAATTCACATATTTCTTTTATCGTATATAAAATATCCTCTTCATCATCTATTACTACAATTCTTATTTTGTTTTTACTATTCACCACAATCACCCCTTTTATTTTTAATGTCATTAGCTGATGGTAAATATATTGTTACACAAGTTCCTTCTTCTAGTTTGCTTTCAATGCTTATAATCCCATTATGATCCTCTATAATCTGTTTTGCAAAAGGTAATCCAAGTCCAGATGTTTTACAAGTGGAATACCCTATTTCCCATATCTTCTCAAGGTCTGATGGCTTTATTCCTATCCCATTATCATATATATATATCTTGACCCCACCTTCTACCTTCCTTACCTTAATTATTATATGTTTAAATTTATGAATGCAAGGAACTACAATTGCATTTTCAACGATATTTATAAGCGCTCTAACAACCCTTACCTTATTTACATAAATTAAAGGCAATTGGGTTTCTAAATCAATATCAACATTTAAAAATTCATCTTCAATAGGTATTTGAGCCTGAATATATTGAATCAGCTCCTCCACCTTAAGTTTTTGACGAGACTCTTCATATAAAAAGCTTGAAATCATCTCACCCATTTTAGTAATAGCCCCTTCTATACGTTCACTATACTCTATTAATTTGTCCTTATTATTACATATTGGAATCAATGAATTTAGACCTTTAATGGTAACTAGTGGAGTTTTTAAATCATGTGCTAAAGATTTTATTTCTTGATATATTCTATTCTCCATTGCCTTAGATTTAATTAGCTGAATATCCCTCTCTTTTTTATAATTTTCCTCAAGAATCAATATATTATGAGCATAAATCATAAACAAAGATGCTGTAATAGATGCTAAGAATGTAAATGGTAAAAAGAAAGAAAACCCTATAAAATTTAGTACAGATTCTGATTTAAGATACTCTCCAGCTATTTTAATACTCATCGATATATCACTTTGTCCAATTTGTAAAAAAGAAAAAGTAGGCATTATATTTAGCCACTGAAATGCAAAAAATACCTGAATCGCTATTATAGTAGTTTGTATAAACTCAAATGATGAATAATCTTGCTCCTTTAGCAAAATCATAGTAGCAAACAATCCCACAATCATAGTTATAGGCTCCCAAGGAACAATAAAAAACACCTCAACAATTCTATTCAAAATAGAAAATACTACAATAACAAATACATATGTTTTAATGTGTGACATTTGATGTTTTTTATTTATTATAGATAACAAACTTATAGTACCCAAAAAAAACAATGTACTTTGAATAGAAAAAAGAATACTACTATAAGCTGAAGCTAAAATAAGATGTCCACTATCTCCTGTATATATAGCCTCTCTAATTTTCACAATAACATTAAACCAAAGAGAACTTGTAAAAAATGAGAATACAAATCCTATAACAATAAAACTAAAAGTCCTAATGTAAATCATATTATCTTTATTTTTCATAATCTGCTCCCTACCTAAATGCTGATGCAAAAGGCTCTGATAAACCAGTTACATCCTCAACTATTGTAAGAGGAAATTTATACTTTTTTGCAAGTTCTACCAAAGATCTATTGTTATTATTATTTTGAGTTCCTATTACATAGTCAGAATATTTACACGTTAAATCCAAAAATTCATCTGTTTTTTTATTTTTATTATCTCTATCACCAATAAATATAGTTATTATAGTTATCTCTTTATATCTAAGCTTTTGAATCAAATCATCTATACGTTTTTTCTCTTCTTCATATGTTAAATCATGTAAATTTTCGCCAATAGCACTATATCCTACTACGAATACAACTGTATTAATTCCTTCAAGATCTACATCCTTCGCTTGAGGCATAAAAAAATTATGAATCATAAGCTTATTTGCAATATCTTTTACAATATAAGTATCCGTACTTTGCCCAGCAGAAGTTATCAAGACCTTGTCCTTTGCTATAGGTCTAGGAAGAGAAGGCAACTCATATCTGTCATCATTTACTTGGATTTTAGAAGTATTCGAAATTACAGCAAGAATTATTAATATAACTATGAACACTATAAATTTTAATATATTAGATTTCATGATTTCCTCCAAACGTTAGACATCTTCAAAAAAATAACTAGTCAGATATTAAATAAACATCTTCTAATGTTTCTTCTCCAGTAAGATGTGGAGTGTATCCTTTTACTTTTTTAGATGCACCCATTATTGGCATAGTATGAACAAGCGGTATAGCAGGAGTATCTTCATTAATAATTTCCTGTAATTTTCTATAAATATTCTTTCTAAACTCCCTATCCGTAGCTTGACGAGCTTGTTTTAATAGTTTATCAACCTCTTTATTTTTATAAAATGAATAATTGCTAGTAAGTTCAGTTTTTCTGTTATCCGATGAAAAGAATGTATATAAAAAATTGTCTGGATCAATATGGTCTCCCGTCCACCCTATAAGAGCTAAGTCATGCTTGCCTTCTTTGATTTTTTCAATATATTCATCCCATGAATAAGTAATAATTTCAACTCTAATATTTGCCTTCAAAAGACTCGCTTGTATGAACTTAGCTATTCGTATTGTATCAGGAAAGTATGCTCTAGGAGCCTCCATAACCCAAAGAGTTGTATCGAATCCATTTTCATACCCAGCTTCTTTAAGTAATTTTCTCGCCGTATCTATATTATAATCTAAAGACTTAATATCTTCATTATATGACCAAATTATAGGCGGAACAAATGAATTTGCAGGCCTTGCAAAATCATTAAATACATCTTTAACCATTTTATCTTTATCAATTAAGTGTCCTACTGCATCTCTTACATTTTTATTATCAAAAGGCTTTTTTTGATTGTTCATAGCCAAATACCCTATATTAAAAAAACTTTTTAAATATAAATCTAAATCTGGATTTTTATTTATTCTATCAACTTCGTTAGATGTTAAATTATCTGCAATATCGCTCTTGCCTTCTTCAAGAAGTTTCAATCTTTTTTCACTTGACTGAACGACACTAAAAACCACTTCATCTAACTTTGCAATATTTCCCCAGTAATTTTGGTTTTTCTTTAATACTATTTCATTTCCTTTATCCCAATACTCAAATTCAAATGGTCCCGTTCCAATAGGATGTTCCTTAAAGTTTTCATTATACTTCATTATAGAATCTGGACTTGCAATCCCAAATGCAGGCATAGTAAGAGTACTTAAAAAAGGAGAATACGGTTCATTTAAAACTATCTCAAGTGAATAATCAGAAAGAGCTGTTACACTCTTTATCAATCCAGGAAACTGACCAAAATTATAGCTCCAATAACTAAAAGAACCTATATGATATGGATTGTCCCCATTCTTCCATCTTTCAAAATTAAATACAGCAGCATGAGCATTAAAGTCTGTTCCATCGTGAAACTTAACATTTTTTCTTAACTTAAATACCCATCTAAGACCATCTTCACTGGTTTTCCAGCTTTCAGCAAGAGATGGAACTATCTCATCCCCATTTTTTTCGTATTTAACTAATGTATCATATATATTTACACAAACCTTAAAAGATTCCATATCCGTTGTTATCGCAGGGTCTAAACTAATAGAATCACTAGCTCTTGCTATAGTAAGCTTTTTGTTTTTTTGAGAATTTAAAATTTCTCCTGTTGATAGTTTTTTTGCAAAATTAATACTAATAATTAAAGCTACCATTACTACTATTCCAATAATTACAATATGTTTTTTTAATTTTATTATACTCGCCCCCTTGTCACTACCTTATATACATTAGTTTATCATATTTTTGTATTTATCCGAAGGCTAAGAGTTCTAATACTTGGCCCTCTTAAGGCTGGAGATAAGAACTCCATCTGAATTAAGTTTCACTTTATATTATGCAATCTTTTTAATAGCAATACTTAATAATTTTTTTAAAATTATAAATACAGTTTGATTAGGATATACTATATTTAGGTGTTCTATTTTATTTTGTAATTTATTAACATTATCAATGTAAAGGGAGTAGACTGATGAACAAAGAAGTTGTTTCTGATAAACAAGGTATTTCTCTTATAGTTTTATTTATTATAGGATCATCTTCTGTTTTTATAATGGGCTCAGAAGCTAAACAAGATTTGTGGTTAGCTATTATTTTAGCAATATTTATGGCGTTACCGATGGCACTTATATACTCACGACTTCATTCTATTTTCCCCGATAAAGATTTATACGATATTATTGAAATTTGCTTTGGCAAATTCATTGGAAAAATAATCATAATAATATTAACTTGTTTCTTATTTTACTGGTGTTCAGATGTTACTAATAATTATGGAAATTTTATATTTTCAGTTAGCCTTAAGGAAACACCTATGATTATACCAATGATGTTCTTATTAATCTTATGTGGTTGGGGAGCAAAACAAGGAATTGAAGTTCTAGGTAGATGGAGTGATTTTTTTCTTATAATCCCTGTTGTTGTTTTATTTATTTTAGCGATTTCAGCAATCTCAAGAATGAATATAAACAATATATTTCCTATATTCGGTAGTGGATTTAGCTCTATCTTTGAAGGAGCACTTAATTCACTTTCATTTCCTTTTAGCCAGATACTAGCTTTTTCTATTGTTTTTTCATGTTTTAATAAGGAAAAGCAATCCCCTTACAAAATATATGTTACAGGATTAATTGTAGGAGGGATAATATTATTCTTAGTATCTTTAATTAGTCTTTTAGTACTAGGAGTAGATTCATCAGGTAGAAGATATTATGCTGCCTATACAGCTGTATCTTTAATAAATATTGGAACTCTACTTAATAGCATAGAAGTAATTATATCTACGACATTTTTATTAGGTGGTTTTATTAAAATAGGAGTATTGCTCCTATGTGTTTGCAAAGGAATTATGAAAATATTTAATTTCTCAGATTATAGGTTTATTATAACACCGATTACCTTACTAGCAATAAATCTAAGTTTTTTTCAATATGAAAACGTTATGCATTATTACGAATTCCAAACAGATATATGGCTTTATTTCGTTTCACCATTTCAAGTGTTTTTACCTATAATAATCTGGCTTATTGCAGAAATAAAAAATAAAAATTCCAAACACGAATTTAAAAAGCGTTGAATTTTCAACGCCTTCTAACTTTGAACACGATGTAATTTTTATAAAACTTTCATCAACTCAAATATATTAGATATTTCATAGTCGGCACTACTAAGTTCATCCTTACTACCATAACCAAAATTACATGCAATAGTATTTATTTTATTTTTTATTCCAGCTTCAATATCCTGAATACGATCTCCTATAATAACCATTTCATCTGGATACTTATTTTTTATTATCTTGACTATTTCATATTTGGGAATGTAGTCATATTCCTCAGAGCATACCATTTCTTCAAAGTAATTATCTAAATCAAATAACCTTCTAGCCATATCTCTATAGTATATTCCACAATTACTTACAAATACTAGTTTATATTTTTTCTCTTTTAAATACTGCAGCACTTCTATTGCTCCATCGTATAATTCTGCTTGACCATCAGATAGCTGATCGAGCATTTCTTTACCTATAATTTTACTTGCTTTATTTCTTATATCCTCATCTAAGTCTGGCATAAATTCTTTCCACATATCTTTACTGCTGAATCCTAACCAATATGATATTTCATCATCAGACCACTTTCTATCTTTTGCAAATTCATTATCAACTAAATACTGATATGCTTTTCTAAATGCTGGAGCATATATTTTTATACTTTTGTGCAATGTTCCATCATAATCAAAAAAAATAGTTTTTATGTTTTCAAACATATTAATTCTTACCCTTCTAAATCTGTTAGTAAGTTTGCCATTTCAATTGCAGTTACAGCAGCTTCATATCCTTTATTTCCTGCCTTTGTTCCAGCTCTTTCAATTGCTTGCTCAATATTATCTGTAGTAAGAACACCAAACACTACTGGTATTTCTGTATCTAATGAAACACTTGCAATTCCTTTAGTTACTTCACTTGAAACATAATCAAAATGTGGAGTTGCACCTCTAATAACTGCTCCTAAACATATAACCCCATCATATTTTTTTGATTTAGCCATCTTTTTAGCAACAAGTGGTATCTCAAAAGCACCTGGAACCCATGCAATCTCAATATTTTCTTCATCAACCCCATGTCTTTTTAGCCCATCTAAAGCACCCGATAATAACTTACCTCCAATAAATTCATTGAACCTACCAACAATTATTCCAAACTTCTGCTCTTTTGCAACTAATTTTCCTTCATAAATTCTCATATTATTTTTCCTCCTCAAATTTTAGAATATGTCCCATTTTATTTTTTTTTGTCTTTAAATAAAATTCATTTTTTTCATTGTGATTCATCTGTATTGGAACTCTTTCTACTATTTCTATACCATACCCAGAAAGACTAGATATTTTCTTAGGGTTATTAGTCATAAGCTTTACTTCTTTGATACCTAAATCACATAATATCTGAGCACCTATTCCATAATCTCTAAGATCATCAGGAAATCCTAATGACAGATTAGCTTCTACAGTA
The DNA here is from genome assembly GCF_037844525.1 of Tepidibacter sp. Z1-5. Taxonomy (NCBI): domain Bacteria; kingdom Bacillati; phylum Bacillota; class Clostridia; order Peptostreptococcales; family Peptostreptococcaceae; genus Tepidibacter; species Tepidibacter sp. Z1-5. The sequence goes on from NZ_JBBMMD010000045.1 coordinate 59,884, forward strand.
TCCATTCCTTCATCTTGTAAAGCATAAGCCTTTATTTTATTGATTAATCCAATACCACGCCCTTCTTGACGCATGTATAATAAAACTCCTCTTCCTTCTTTTTCAATTTTTTTCATAGCTTCTGCATATTGATCACCACAATCGCATCTTAAAGATCCAAAAGCATCTCCAGTAAGACATTCTGAATGAACTCTAACAAGTACTGGTTCTTTGTCATCAACATTACCTTTTACTAGTGCAATATGATGCTCTCCATTCAATTTGTTAATATATCCAACCATTTCAAAGTTTCCATACTTTGTAGGTAAGTTAGCTTTAGTAACTCTTTCTACTAAAAGTTCGTTTTTTCTTCTATATGCAATTAAATCTGCTATTGTTATTAACTTTAGATTATGTTTTTTTGTGTATTCAACTAATTCAGGAACTCTTGCCATTGTTCCATCTTCATTCATAATTTCACAAATTACTCCTGCTGGATATAGACCCGCAAGTTTAGCTATATCTACTGCCGCTTCAGTATGACCAGCTCTTTTAAGTACTCCACCTTTTTTAGCTACTAATGGAAAAATATGCCCTGGTCTTGTGAAATCTTTTGAACAAGCTTTATTATCTACCAGTTTTTGAATTGTCATTGCTCTTTCTTTAGCAGATATTCCTGTTGTTGTACTTGTTGCATCTACAGAAACTGTAAAAGCAGTTTCTTTTGGATCAGTATTATTAGATACCATAGAATGAATATTTAGTTCACTTAATCTTTCTTTAGACATAGGAGCACAAATAAGTCCTCTACCGAACTTTGCCATAAAGTTGATTGCTTCTGGTGTAGCTTTCTCAGCTGCCATTAAAAGATCTCCTTCATTCTCACGATCTTCATCATCAACTACAACTATCATCTTTCCATTTTTAATATCTTCTATCGCTTCTTCTATAGTGTTAAATTTCATTTATAACTCACCCCTATTTTTAAGTTTCACTTTACATGAATCCATTTCTTGTTAAGAAATTTAAATCTATATTGCTTTTCTTTTTTTCATCTTCTTTAAATTCTAATAGCCTTTCAATATACTTGCCCATCATGTCACACTCTAAGTTCACTTCATCTCCAACTTTTTTGCCAAGTAAAGTAGTCTCTTCTTTTGTTAGTGGTATTATTGAAACTTTAAAAACATCTAACCCAGCATAAGCTACCGTTAGGCTGGTACCATCAATTGCTATAGAACCTTTTTCTATTACATATTTCAATATATTTGGCGGAGCCTCAATAGAAACCCAAGTAGCATTATCTTCTTCTTCTATTTTCTTTATCTTACCTACATCATCTATATGTCCAGAAACAATATGTCCACCTAATCTATCATTAACCTTCAAAGCTCGTTCTAAATTCACTAAACTACCATGCTTTAAATCTTTTAAATTACTTCTTCTAATAGTTTCAGGCATAACATCAACCGTAAATGAATTTTTTGTAAACTCGACAACAGTCAGACAAACACCATTTGTACTAATACTATCCCCTAATTTAACATCATTCATTATTTTACTTGCACCTATTGTAATCTGGGCTGACTTTAATCCTTTTTTAATAGTATGTACAGTTCCTATTTCTTCTATTAATCCAGTAAACATACTTTATTCTTCCTTTCTTAAGTAGCCTTCAATCATAATATCTTGTTCAAACATTTTTACTTCAAAGCTTTCTAATTCTATAGCATTTTTAATATACTCTATTCCTACACCGCCCACTGGAGTTTTGGCATTCTCTCCACCTATAATCTTTGGTGCAATAAATGAGATTACCTTATCTACATATCCTTCATTTAAGATACTATAGTTTAAAGTAGAGCCACCTTCTATTAAAATACTATCAATCTTCATTTCTCCAAGTTTTTGAATCAGATACCCTAAATCTACTTGGTTGTTCTTTAGTGGAGTAATAATTATTTCTGCTTTTTTTTCTTTAATCAATTTAAGCTTATTTTTATCAGCCTTTTCAGTTGTCGCAATAATCGTTTTTGATTTTGAATTAATATTTAAAACTTTTGATTCTAAAGGTATTCTTCCTTTTGTATCTACTATAATTCTAACGGGATCAACACCTTCTTTATCTTCTAATCTAGTCGTTAATGAAGGATTATCTGCTAAGACAGTTCCTATACCCACCATTATTCCTGAAACTTGATGTCTTATTTCATGAACATATTCTCGTGATTTTTCATTAGTAATCCACTTTGAATCTCCTGTACTTGTTGCAATTTTACCATCTAATGTCATGGCAGTTTTTAAAATACAAAATGGCAATTTTTTCGATATATATTTAATAAATATTTCATTCATTTTTTTTACTTCTTCTTCTAAAACGCCTACAGTAACTTCTATTCGATTTTCTCTTAAAAGTTTTATACCTCTTCCTGCTACTATTGGATTAGGGTCCATCATTCCTATAATAACTTTCTTTATTTTCTTATCTATAAGTAGTTGTGCACATGGAGGTGTTTTTCCAAAGTGAGAACATGGCTCTAATGTTACGTACATTGTTGCTCCTGTAACATCCTCACAAGCATTATTAACAGCATTTACTTCTGCATGAGCTTTTCCATAGTGTTCATGATACCCTTGACCAATAATTCTACCTTCTTTTACAATAACAGCACCTACTAAAGGATTAGGACTAGTATATCCTTTTCCTTTAAGTGCTAATTCAATAGCTCTTTTCATATACTTACTGTCCACATAATCACCTCATCTTATCCTTAAAATTCTCACTATTCTAACTCATATTACTATAGTTATCTAAATACATAAAATTAATACTTTCCTTATATTAAAAAAGCTCTGAAGATATATATCTTCAGAGCTTACAATCTAATTAATAAAAATGTACTTATGCCGCCAACGAGTCTTTACAGACTTTAGCTGCTTAAAATAATTGCTATTTCAATTCTTTAGTTAATATTATAAACAAATTATAAATTCATTTGTTTATAATACCTAAATAATAGCATTATATTATTTTATTAATTTATCTTCTCCCATCCAGACTTTACTGTCGGTCTTGGAATCTCACCAAGTCAACCACATTGTGGTTCGTGGACTATACCACCGGTCGGGAATTTCACCCTGCCCTGAAGATTTATTTAGTTTTTTTAAATTTAACATACAAAATTATTTTTGTCAATAACAACCTATATGTTTATATTTTTTTATCCGTTTAATAAATTTTTAAATCATAAATGGTTATAATTTAAATATAGGAAACTTTTTTATAAATATATTAATTAAAATTTTCAATCTAAAACTTAGGAGGAAGGCTATGTTTACTGATATAAAAGAAATGAGAAATAAAAGAGAAGATGAAACATACGATTTAACACTTGAAATTTCAGAAAGAGAATTTTTCAAAGTATATAATAATGTAAGTGATGATATTGCAGATGATTTAATTCAACAGTACTTAGTTGATGTACAAGATGACGGTAGATTTGAAAATGTGAAAATCAAACACAATAAAGATAGACATACAATAAGAATAACTAGTGACCTTCATTATTATGGAAATGACCATACTGATTATAACATCGATAAAAGATAAAGTGAAACTTAATTCAGATGGAATTATTACTCCATCTGAATTTTTAGTTCTGTAATTTCCATTTTTGGTAAGCTGATCGAGAAACCATTAAGTTTCTATATATACCTTAAAATTATAAATCTTGAGAAATTTAACTTTTAGATAATATTCGCTTTCTGCTTACTAATAAGCTCTCTCTCCTACAAGCTCACTTCTTAAAATTTACATAAGTTCATCCCACAATAATTCTTACTTCTCTATCGTTTGAAAATAGTGGAAATACAGTTATTTTATCAAAATACCACAAGTATAAACCTATATAATTTCTTGTATGTAATATTATCTTAAATCTATTAGTTATCTACTAATAGCCTTTTCCTAATATTTCGCCATATACGATCTTTTGTTTTAATTTCCATAATTAGGTTCGGAATATTTTTACAACAATTCTAAGTTGTAAATAACAAAAAATGACTATATAATTAAAAATAATCACATTATGGAACTAATACTATTTTACCGTATACAAAAAAATAATTATTATTGGAGGTACTAATCATGATATTAAAATTTAAAGATTGGAAAATAAGGCAGAAATTATTTTCAGCATTTTTAGTAATGATAATCCTTTTCTTGTTTATAGGAACAACCTCATTTGTTTTTATAAAAGACATTAGTAATTCTAAAATTAATTTGCTTTTAGACAATGATAATCTATATACACTTGTCTTAGAACTAAGAAAAAATGAAAAAGACTTTTTATTAAGAGAACTAACTAATCCACAATTTTTTGAAACAGGAGAAAGTAAATACATCGATAAATTCAACTCGAATTTCAGTAATCTACAAGAACAAATACAAAAAATAAAAAAATATAAAGAAATATATTCAAATCAAGAATATTCTAATCAAATTCAAGAGATGGAAAAATTGGTAAATTCTTATCGCAACATGTTTTTACAAGCAGCATCTAAAAGTAATACTGTAGGCTTTGAAGAATATGGATTGATTGGAGAATTAGAGAATACAAAAAATAAAATAGCGAATTTACAATTAAATAATGAACTAAAGTTTTCAATGTTAAAAGTTTACATGGAAGAACAAGAATACTTCTCAACAAAAAACGAAAAATATTTTAATGAAATATTATCAACACTATCTAAAACAAAATCCTTATCTAATGATTCAAGTTTAACAGCACTTATAAACAATTATGAAGATACAATTAATCAAATACATTCTGTCAATAAAGAAATAGGATTAACTAGTAGTGATGGATTACGAGGTGAGTACAGAGATACAATTCACAAATTTGAGCCATTACTTGAAGAATTAAATATGAATATTAAGAAATCAACACAAAAAAGTGTAAAAAATATAGAAGCTATAATTATTATAAGTATTATTACTAGTATTGTAGTAGCTGTATTATTCGGTGTATATATTTCAATTTTAATAACAAAACCAATAATAAAAACTACTAATATGCTTAAGGATATATCTGAAGGTGAAGGAGATTTAACTCAAAGACTTGAAGTGACAACTAAAGATGAGATAGGCGAATTAGCTCAATACTTTAATTCATTTATTGATAAGATACAAGTTTTAATATCTCAAACAAAATCTAATGCTAATATATTAGGTGAATCATCTAATCAAGTATCACTGGCTATAGAAGAAGCAAATCAAGGTATAGAAAGTATTGCAATCGAAATGAATAATATTTCTTCTAGTATTCAAAATAATGCTAGTGTTGTAGAAGAAGCTGCAGCAAGTATCGAAGAACTGGCTACTAGTTCTCAAGTTATTTATGACGAAACTGAAATTGCATCTAAAAGTAGTAAAAACATTTTAGAATCTGCTCAACTTGGTTCAGAAAGTATAAAAGAAGTTGTTGAAAGTATTAACGAAGCAAAAAATTCTACAAATGAAGTTTATGCAATTATAAAAGATCTTAAAATTTCATCTGATCAAATAGATGAAATAGTTTCTATAATAACATCAATTTCAGAGCAAACGAATCTATTGGCTTTAAATGCAGCTATTGAAGCAGCAAGAGCCGGTGAACAAGGTAGAGGTTTTGCTATAGTAGCTGACGAAGTTCGAAAGCTAGCTGAAGAAAGTAAAACATCTGCTGAAAACATCAGCTTGTTAATACAAGAAGTTCAGAAAAAAACAAACAATGCTGATATTTCAATAAAAGAAGGTCAAGAATTTGTAACAATTAGCGTTCAAAAAGCAACTAATACAAATAGTTTATTTGAAAACATTTTAGATTCTATACAAAGTACAACTGATAAAATTCATATGATTTCTAATTTAGCAAAACAAGAATCTGAAATTTCTAATGATATGACAAAAGCTATTGACGAAATAGCGAAAACAACACAAGATAATGCACTTGCTTCTGAAGAAATAAATTCATTTATAGAAGAACAAGTAAGTACCTTTGAAGAAATAGGTGCAAGTATAGACGAATTAAATTCAATGTCTCAAGTTTTAAAAAAACAAACAGATAAGTTTAGAGTTGAAAAATAACAATATCACCCCCTATTTCTAGGGGGATATTATTTGCCAAATATATATCCTTTCAATTTTCTCTTTAAAATGGTATTATAATCTATATAATAATTTAAGACAGTTCGTAACCATCCTGTCTATAAACAAAACTAGGACAAATTACCATTAAAGGTAGTTTTTTTGTTTATGGGGCAGTTATGCCCTTTTTTTGTGTCCTTTTTTAAACATAAGGAGGATTAAGATAGTGAAAAAAATAGGTTTAACAACTACAGTTCCTGTAGAAGTACTTATAGCAGCAGGATATACACCAATAGATTTAAATAATCTCTTTATAACTTCTAAAGACTATTCACATTATATTGATATAGCAGAAAGAGATGGTTTTCCTAAAAGCATGTGTGCCTGGATAAAAGGAATTTATGGAGCTTGTATAGAGAATAATATAAAAGAAATAATTGGAGTTATGGAAGGTGACTGTTCTAATACAAAAGCTCTTATAGAGGTATTAGAACTCAGAGGTATTACAGTATACCCCTTTTCATTTCCTCACAGCCATAAAAAAGAAGATGTAAAAATAGAACTAGATAAGTTCATGGATATTTTCAATGTAAATCTGCAAGAAGTTGAAAAAGTAAGAACTAAATTAAATAAAGTTAGAAACTTAGCTAAGGAAATTGATGAGTTAACATATATAGATAGTAAAGCAAGTGGTTTCGAAAACCACTTATATCAAGTAAGTTTAAGTGATTTAAATGGAGATATTGATAATTTCGAATCTAAACTTAAAGATGTTATTTTTAAGATAAAAAAAAGACAACCTATAAATAAAAAACTTAGATTAGGATATCTTGGGGTTCCTCCTATGACTGGTGATATATACGAATTTGTTGAAAATTTTAATGCCTCCTTTGTATATAACGAGGTTCAAAGAGAATTTGCTTTTCCAAGAGCAGATAAAGCTACAAATATATATAATCAGTATTATGATTACACATATCCATATGATACTGAGTTTAGAATTATGGAGTTGAAAAATCAGATTAGCGAAAGAAAATTAGATGGAATAATCCATTATACTCAAGCTTTTTGTTATAGAGCAGTTGAAGATATTGTCTTAAAACAAAAGCTAGATATTCCTATCCTTAATATAGAAGGAGATAAGTTAAATACTCTAGATGCAAGAACAAAACTTAGAATTGAAGCTTTTCTTGATATGTTATTAGATTTAAAGGAGGAAAAGTAAATGAGAATTTTAGGCATAGATCTTGGAAGCCGAGAAGTTAAAATTGCTGTAATGGAAGACAATAAAATAATAAAAAAACAAAAAATTAGTACAATGTCGTTTTATAGAGACTACTGTAACTATGATGGTAAAGTTACAGTAGATTTAAATAAATTAAATATAGATGATATTGATATAGCTGTATCTACAGGATATGGCAGAAACAATACTGACTTAAATAAATTCACACCTATAAATGAGATAAAAGCTCATGTTTATGGTGGATTCTATCAAACAGACTTAAAGGATTTTATACTTCTAGATATAGGTGGACAAGATGTTAAAGTTGTTAAAGTTGAAAAAGGAATTACAACAGATTTAGAACTCAATGAAAAATGTGCTGCTTCATGTGGTAGATATTTAGAAAATATGGCAAATGTACTTGAAATATCTATTGATGATATGAGTAAAGAATATGAGAATCCAGTAGAGCTTAATGCAACATGTGCAGTATTCTCTGAATCTGAATTAATAGGAAAAATAGCTGAAGGTGTTAACATAGAAAGTTTATGTGCAGGAGTTAATCATTCATTATATAAAAGATTAAATCCCCTTTTAACAAAGTTTAAAGGAAGAAAATTAGTTTTAACTGGTGGAGTTGCTAATAACATTGCCATAAAGGAATATTTAAAGAAAGATTATGACGAAATCATATCAGTTAAAGAACCTCAATTCAATGGAGCAATCGGATGCTGCTATTATGGTAGCAAGTTCGTAAAGTAAATTTAGGAGGACGACATTAATGTATATTTTAAAAGCAGAACACAGTTTCGATAGTGCTCATTTTCTTGCAAATTACGAAGGAAAATGTAGTAATATTCACGGTCATAGATGGAGAGTAGAAATAGAAGTACAATCAGAATCATTAGTTAATGGTGGACAGTTAGATGGTATGGTAATAGATTTTGGAGATTTAAAAAAAGATGTTAAAGAAATAGTTGATTACTATGATCATGCCTTAATCATACAAGAAAACACTATGAGAAAAGAAACCTTAAAATGTCTATCACAAGATGGATTCAGGATATTAGAAGTTAAATTTAGACCAACAGCAGAAAACTTCTCATTCTTTTTCTTTAACTACATGGAAGACAAAGGATACAATGTAAAAAGGGCTACTGTTTATGAAACTCCTACTAATAGTGCCACTTATGAAAAATGTGAGGTGAAATAGTATGGATTTTAAAGTAGTTGAAAAGTTCGTAAGTGTTAATGGAGAAGGTCGTTTATCTGGTCAATTAGCTCTATTCATAAGATTTGCAGGGTGTAATTTAGACTGCAGTTATTGTGATACAAAATGGGCTAACGAAGAAAGTGTTGACTACGAATTAATGAATGAACAAGAAATATACGAATATATAAAATCAACTAAAGTTAAAAACGTTACATTAACAGGTGGTGAACCTCTACTTCAAAATAACCTTATAGAATTATTAAATCTATTATCAAAAGATGATGATCTTATAGTTGAAATAGAAACAAATGGTAGTGTATCTTTAAAAGAATTTACAAATATAAAAAATCCACCTAGATTTACAATGGATTATAAACTACCTTCAAGTAATATGGAAAATAAAATGTTAGTTGATAATTTTAAATACTTAACTAAGAATGATACAGTTAAATTTGTTTCAGGTAGTACTGAGGATTTAGAAAAAGCCAAATATATAATAGATAAATATGATTTAGTGAATAAAACTAATGTATATATAAGTCCAGTATTTGATAAGATTCATATGGCTGATATTGTTGAATTTATGCAAAAACACAATATGAATAAAGTTACTTTACAGGTACAGCTTCACAAAATAATATGGGATCCTAATGAAAGAGGTGTATAAATCTAATGGATATCAATTTAAAAGAAATTGAAAAGCATATACGAGGAATTTTAATAGCTTTAGGCGAAAATCCAGATAGAGAAGGTCTAAAAGATACTCCTAAACGAGTTGCCCAGATGTATGAAGAAGTATTTAAAGGACAAGCTTATACCAATCAAGAAATTGCAGAAATGTTTGGTAAAACATTTGAAGATGATTTGAGTATACACGAGGATAATAAAGATATTGTTTTTATGAAGAATATTGAAATTTTTAGTCACTGCGAACACCATCTAGCTTTAATGTACAATATGAAAGTGGCAGTTGCATATATTCCAAAAGATAAAGTAATTGGCCTTAGTAAAATTGCTAGAATTGCTGATCTTGTTGGGCGTAGATTACAACTACAAGAAAGAATAGGAACAGATATAGCTGAAATTATACAGATGATAACTGATTCTGATGATGTAGCAGTTATTATTGAAGGCGAACATGGATGTATGTCAACTAGAGGAATAAAGAAAACTAATGCACAAACAATCACAACTACATTAAGAGGACGATTTAAAACTGACCCAACTTTACAAAACAACCTGATGATAATATATAAATAGCGAAAGGTAAGGTATATTATATGAATATAGAAGTAAATAAAGAAAAAGCTGTAGTAGTATTTAGTGGAGGTCAAGACAGTACTACTTGTTTATTCTGGGCAAAGAAAAGATTTAAAGAAGTTATTGCAGTATCATTTGATTATGGTCAAAAGCATAAATTAGAGTTAGAATGTGCCAAGGATATCTGTAAAAAATATAATGTAGAACATCATTGTCTAGATTTAAATTTATTAAATCAATTAGCACCAAATTCTTTAACAAGAACAGATATAGAGGTAGATAAAGATTCTCCTACACAAGGTACTCCAAATTCATTTGTAGATGGAAGAAACTTATTATTTTTATCTTTCGTTGCAATATTTGCAAAACAAAAAGGTGCAAATCATATTATAACTGGTGTATCTCAAAGTGACTTTAGTGGATATCCAGATTGTAGAGATATATTCATAAAATCTTTAAATGTTACATTGAATCTATCTATGGATTTTCAATTTGTAATTCATACTCCATTAATGTGGATTGATAAAGCTGAAACTTGGAAAATGGCAGACGATTTAGGTGTACTTGATATAGTTAAAAACGAAACTTTAACTTGCTATAATGGAATTAAAGGAAATGGATGCAGAGATTGCCCTGCATGTAAGTTAAGAAAAAATGGATATTTAGAGTTTAAAAAATTCGCTTCACGCTAACTCATGGCTCATGTAACCAACGAGAAAAAAGTTCACAGATATCTCTGCGAACTTTTTTATTTACATATATAGTTTTGTTCCAATTCTTCTATCATATTCTGACCAATTACTAGGTTCTGTAATATCTCTCACCTGCTGTATTTTATTTAACATTGCATCAACATAATCTGCATAATGTACTATAAATGCTTCCTCTGTTTTTGGTACTTTAGGAGATCCATATTCAAGTTTACCATGATGCTGAATTATACAGCTTTTAATTCTCATTTTAAAATCTTCACTATAAATATCTCCTCCACAGCGAAAAGCATCTTCTAACATAGTAACTCCCATAACTATATGACCTTCCATATCTCCACGCATTGTTACAGAAAAAGGACCATCGATTTTATATTCTTCAATTTTTCCAATATCATGTAGCTTAGCTCCGAGAATTGCTATTTCTTTATATCTACAATTATATCTATGTGTCATTATCTTTGCCAAATACATGGAATTCAAGGTATGCTCTGCAAGACCTCCTAAATAATTATGATGCTGACTTAGACCTCCAATACCTTTCTTGAATTTTTCTAGGAAGATATTATCATTGAAAAAATATTCATCTAAGGCTCTGCACTCTTCACTCTTAAATTCCTCTTCAGATATCCTATGTATTTCATCCATAATATCTGTAATAGGTCTTTCAACACTAGGAAGAAAATCTTCTATATTAAATATCTTTTCCTTATTAAATTCCTTTACATTAAGAGTACCATCTTTGATCGCTTTAACTAAAATTACATCTCCTACTTCTAAAACATCCTTACTATCTGGAATATAAGCCTTTACATCCCCTGTTTTATCTCCAATAAAAGCAACAAGGCTACCATCTTTTCTGGCAAGCTTCTTTATTATCATAAAACTTGACTTAAAACTTTCATTATCTTTTATATCTTTAACAAAAATACTTTTCATAATTTCTTCCTTTCTGTGACAAATTCTAAAATCCCCTTTATACTTTTATTTTTTCACTATATATTTTTTTTATCCTTATAAAGTGAATATTACTCCATAAGTACTGTTTCTCCTTCTTCATAATATTCTGTTTCCTCTAGGTTTTTAAATTCACAAGTGAACAACGTCCTATATGTGTAGTATGAGAAAACATAACTTATTTAAATAAAATTTCTATATTTTATAATTAAATATCAAGAAAAAGAAATAATAAACTACAAATAATAAAAATAGAAAGGTATTTTATGATAAAAAATAATAACATTTCAAGATTTTTAACCATTTCTTTTTCAATAATTATGATTTTAACATTAATTGGATTTTCAATTAGAAATGAATATGATTGTATATTTAATTTAATAGTAATATATGTTAGTTATATATTTTTTATTTATTTCGAAAACAAAAAAAAAGTAGTAATAAAAATTCATATAAAAATATTAGTAATTATAACAGCTATACTACATAGCTTATTTGGTCAATACTTCAACCTTTATCAGACTACTAATTGGTTTGACAAAGGCTTACATATATTTGGAACTTTCTCACTTACGTTGTTCTGTTATTCGATGTTAGATTTAAGTATTGAGTTTTTTTCTAAATCTAAAATCTTTAATTTTATTCTTTTAGTATGCATAGGAACTAGCATTGGAGTTCTTTTAGAAAATTTAGAATTTATCTTAGATATTGTATTTAAAACTAAAAATCAACATAGTCTAGTAGATACTAATTTAGATTTAATATTTAATATATTCGGAGCCACGTTAGCAGGTATTTGGGGAACTATTAAATTATAATTTAATAGGTAGTACAAAAAAATATATTCTTAATCCCTATAACCTAAACTTAGAAATACTACTTTGCATTTCTTCTGCTAATTTAGCCAATGTTTCACTAGCATTCGTAATTTGCTCCATAGAAGCAGTCTGCTCTTCAACTGATGCAGAAACTTCCTCTGTTACTGCTGCATTTTCATCAGAGATAGCCGAAAGACTCTCTATAATTTCAATAATCTGATCTTTTTTAGTTTCCATTTCATGACCTGATTCATTGATAATGTCTATTGCTTTCTTCATTTTTTCAATAGCAATTGCAATTCCTTCAAATTTTTGATTAGTCATCTCTACACTGTGTGTTTATGATTCTACAATTTTGCCTACTTCCTGCATCGCATTCACTGCATATCCTGTTTTGCTGATTCTCCTGCTCTTGCTGCCTCTATAGCTGCATTAAGTGCTAATAAATTAGTTTGGTCAGCTATGCTTTTAATCATCTGACTTGCTTTTTCAATTTTTTCTGCACTATCATTGTAATTTTGTTTCAAAATTTGTCTAATCGGTGCTTTTTTACCATATATTGTTTTTCAATATAAAATAAAATGCGTTGGTTGAGAAAATTTATATCTTCTCAACCAACGCATTAAATATATATCCCCACTGTTTTTCAAATACTATTTTTACTTTATATTAATATACTCATACACTGCCTCTCTAATTTTCTTACTATAATATTCTGGAGTTCCATAATCCTTATTGTTGTTTTTATTTCCTTTTTGTGCTCTTGTCAAAATATCAGTAGCAGCTGCTTTAACATCTGTTATTCTGTATTTAAATACATTTGCATATTCAAAATTTGGATCAAGCTTTTCTTTCTTGATTCTATCTGAGTCCTTTGAATATTCCAGAAATTTATTAGTGTCTTCAACTAGCAAATTATATTTTTCTTTAAACTTATCAATATCCAAATCTGATACGTTTTCATAAGTAATACCTTGATTATTTAGTTCAGCTTCCAAATCTTTAGATCTTAATATAACGCTTAAAGCATAGTATTTTATCATATAATCATTTTTTTTAAAGTTTTCTAAATCTTTCTTACTTTTTTTCAAAAAAGCACCTTCAAAATCAGAAGAGAATTTTTCTGCCAAAGGTTTAAACTCATTATATTTTAAGTATATTTTTTTATGTAATGATTTACCTTTAACAAAATCATCATCCATATAGGACTTTAATTTATAATATGAATCAGCTTGATCTATCAAATCTATCAGTTCTTTTAACTTTGGATCCAATTCTTTTACACATTTATCAATTTTATCAAGAGAAGGATTCTTTGAAGCATATTTTAAGTTTTCCTCTAGCTCTTTCTTATTTAGTTGTAAAGAAATTCCATTTTGGAGATTAGAATTTTTATCAACTTTAATTTCCTCAGTATCTCCAAACTTATCAAAATAATAGTCCAAAGATTTTTCTAAATTTCCTGTAATAAAATTATTTAGAGAAATATAAGCAACATATTTTTGGTTTTCTAAAGACCCCGAATCATTTGATATCAAGTTCTTTTTTTCAGATATTTCTTCATTGATATTGTTATATACATCTTCAATAGATCCACACGAAGTCAATAAACTACAAACAATTATGAATATCATTATAATGAAAAAATTTCTTTTTATCACAAAGTTACCCTCCTAGTATAGAGATTATATTAATTCATATTGTTATAAGAATCAATTACAGCAGAAAGTTTTGTGTTAAAAGTGTGTAAAGGAGCATTTATTCCTCCAGTTGTTACTTTTCCTTTTGTATCACTATTTATACTTGTATCTTTTGTCTTTAAAATTTCCATAATGTCTGTAGCTGTAACCTTCATTCTTTCAATATCACCCTCGAATTTTCCTATAAATACATTAGCTTCTAAACCTTCTTTTTTTATTCTTTCTTTATCCTTTGAATATTCTATAAACTTATTAATATCTTCTGTTAACAAATCGTATTTTTCTTTATATTCATTAACATCAAAATCTAGAATATTGGTATCATTAACTTCCGCTTCATAAAATGCTGTTTGTATATCTTGTGCTCTCATTACAATACTCATAGCATGATATCTTATCATATAATCACTTTTCTTTAAATTCTCTAAATCTTCCTTATTTTTTTGTTCTGTTATAACGCTAAGCTCAGAGAAAAATGTTTCAGCTAAAGCAACATATTCATTATACTGAGTATATAGTTGTTTATGTAGTTCTTTTCCCTTAGCAAAATCATCATCTACAAAAGATTTTGTACTATAATAATTTTGTATTTCATTTAAAGTATTCATTAATTCTTTAAGTTTTGGACACAATGCCTTTACAGAATTATCCGTAGCACCAAAAGAAGGTTTCTTTGAAGCATATTCAATACATGTTTCTACGTCATCTTTATGTCCTTGTAGAATAGGCATTGTCTGAAAACTATCAAAATTTTTGTCAATTTGGATTTTCTCTTCAATTCCAAACTCTTTAAAATAAATAGTTAGACCTTGATCTAACCACCCAGTCATGTAATTACTTAAAGTTATATAAGAATTGTATTTTTCAGTATCAATTTTTGAACTAGATCCTTGTAAAGTCTCAGAAACACTACAAGCACTTAAAAGAGTACACATAATCACACAAATTAAAATATATGATACATTTTTTTTAATCATAATATTTCCTCCTTTTATCTGTCAAACTAATTAAATTTTAATTTTTTAGACTTTTATTACATTTAAATATTTAATTTTTCTTCTTTCTTAGCTTTTCTAATAAACCAAGTAGCTCTAATAGCCTTAACACTCATAAGTACCATAATTACTGTCAAATATATGTTTTGTCCACCTTCTGATAATCCTATTCTATTCATTACTGTAGATACTAATGAAGCTAAGCTAATCAAAAACATTATAATAGCAAACGTAATATTTTTGAATTTTTTTAACAGGGAAGCTATTACTATAATTATAATAACATCTAAAATAGCGTAATAATTCCCAAGAAATATAACTAATATAACTAACTGTAATATTGCTAATGCTATAAAAGAACTTGAAACCGTATTTATTATTTTTGTAGCATCATCAATGTTTTCTATTTTTTTAGACATAAGTACACCTTCCTCTTTACATTTTATTACATATTATTCTATAATACCCTTCATCTCAATGGGACTTATTTACTGTTTTTTGAAATATCTCAATATTGTTCTATCTCATAATTTTAATTTTTTATGTTAGGTGTATAATTAAACTATAAATTGAAATTTATGAACAACAGATACATATATTGTTAATACAGGGAGATGAGGGAATGATTTTAATAATTAGTGCTGTTCTTACCTTAATTATTACAGCATTAGCAGGGTATTTAGGAAAAATTAAGGTTAAGAATTCAAAAGACTTTATTTCAGCAGGAAACAAATTAGGTATAGTCGGAGTTACAAGTATGCTTATGGGCTCTATAATCGGAGGCGCCTCTACTGTTGGTACTGCACAGATGGCATATAGACGTGGTTTTGTTGCTATCTGGTTTATTGTAGGTCTTTCAGTTGCAAGTATATTATTAGGGTTAATTTACTCAAAGCAGGTAGATAAGAAGGCTAATGAAACAATACCTCAGATTATTGGAGATACTTATGGTAAAAATACAAGAACTGTCTCAAGCATTTTATTATCATTAGGTATGTTTATACACATAAATGGTCAAATAATAGCCTGTATGGCATTGTTTAGTACAATTTTTGGAATTAATACTCTAAAAACTGCATTTATAGTAGTTGCTCTTCTTGTTATATATGTAGTATTTGGAGGATTCTGGGGAGGTACTATGGTAGGTGCTGTTAAAACCGTACTTTTATATGGAACAAGCATAATTTGTGGAGCTATTGTTATATTTAAATTCAATGGTATTAGTGAGATAAGGTCATTTTTTCCAAATGAGCCATGGTTTAATTTATTCAGTGATGGTATATTTTCTGATTTAGGATCAGTAATTTCAACAATTGTAGGAGTGCTATCAACACAAACATATTTTCAATCAATCATGGCTGGTAAAAATAGTACAGTTTCTAAATATAGTGCTTACTTAGTAGCTTTTTTAGTACTTCCAATAGGTATTATTTGTACAATTATAGGTATGTATATGAAAATTCATTATCCTAATATTGCTCCAAGTGAAGCATTCCCTTTATTTTTAATGAATTACTTAAATCCTATACTAGGTGGTGTTTCTATAGCCACAGTGCTTATTTCATCAATAGCTACAGGTGCTGGACTTACATTAGGTATAGCAACTATGTTTACTCGTGATATTTATATAGAACTAATCAATAAAAATGCGAGTGACAAAAAACAAATTTTTGTTTTAAGAGTATTAATAGTATTAATAGGATTGTTAACTTTTTTTATAGTGATAAATAATGACGATTCAATGATACTTGACTGGGGATTTATTTCTATGGTGTTTAGAGCAGCACCAATATTCGTTCCTGTTACTGCAGCAATGTTTTTTAAAGATAATATAAATCCTAAAGGTGGCTTTTATTCAGTAATAGCAGGGCCAGTCGCTGCTATAGTGTGGATTTTGTTAGGATTTGAAAAATTTAGTTCAATTTATATATCGTTAGCTACAAGTTTAATAGTACTTTTTTTATCTCTAAAAAAATCAAAAGAAACTCTCTCAAATTCTTGATTTGATGGAGTTTCTTTTTTTAAAACATACACCGTATTTTTTCTATTAGTAAGGTTTTATTTCTGAATTATTTAGCTCAGCATCTATATTATACTTTTCTTTTATATTTTTCTTTATTAATTTAGTTGCTTCTTCTTTAGTTAATTCTTTTTTTAATTTAACTGTACTTTTAGCATTCTTAAATATATCTTGTTTTTTAAAATCACTTATATCTTTAGTTTTTTCATTATTATATTTACCACTTATCATTTTTGAAGTTTTGGCATCCAATGCATATGCATTATTTTTTGATTTATAATTATATACAAGCTTTGTTTCATTAAATTTTTCATTTTCTCCATAAGGTATATAATTTAAATATGTATCCATTATTATTTCTAACATATCTTAAATAATATGTCATAGGTTTATTTTCTTCATCATAATGTATTTCATCTACTAACTTTATTTTTTAAATAGAAATACAATTTCCTATTCCTTATAAAAAATATTTGCAAATCTTTTTGATTTTAGATCTATTATAAATATAGTTTTTTATGATAATCTTAATTAATTCTTAAAATTAACTTAAAATTTTTTCTTTATCATTTATAATACAATTAATATGTTTCAAGACTATATAATACTTGTAATAAAATTGTAAATTATAGAACTGATACAGAATAAGTTATTATTAGGATAAGTAGCAAGTACAATAACAAAAAATATATAAGAGGTGATTTTATGACTCAAAAGAAGCTTTATAAATCAATAAAAGACAGAAAAATATCAGGTATATGTGGTGGAATAGCTGAATATTTTGATATAGACTCTACAATGGTTAGATTGATATGGGTACTATTTATACTTGCAGGTGGTAGTGGTATTTTGGGATACATTGTATGTGGACTAATAATACCTAATGATCCAAATTATTGATTTAGAAAATTTCATTTATATCATCCTTTCTCTTTGAAATAATTCTTAATCATCTTTTAATATGATTATATAATACTATTGTTTTCAAAATTTAAGGTAACATTTTGGTAACAATAAAAGGAGCTAATATTTTCACATTAGCTCCTTTTACTGTAATCATAGCATCTTATGTTTGAATAGACGTTATATTCGATTTTTTATAGCTAATCCATCTAAGAAGTTTATAGCGAAAATATCACTACACTTTTTATAATGCTTATGTCCTTCTTTTCTAAATAAAGGACTTAATTCTCCTTTTGTTACAATAACGCCTGCTTCTTCAAATATATCAATCATATCCTCAGCTGTTAGTGATAATGCAATTTTTAACTTTTTAAGCATAACATTATTAACACTTTTACTACTCATTATAGATAGTGGTGGATTTTTAGGTTTTCCCGGTATTGGATCTGGTTCTCCTCTTTTAAATATGATCAACCCATTTAAAAATGACTCTAATGAATAATTATTGCATTCTAAATTAGCTTTCTTTTCTTCTATATCCTGATTATTATCAACTTCGTTATGCTCACTGTCTTTTTCTTCTATGAGCATCATGTTCACTTCTTCACTTGTTAGTTCAATGCCACCAAGCTTAAATATCTCTACCATATCTGTATTTTTTATATCTAAAGCATCTCTTAATCTAATTAATATTTCATTATTATTCAATATATTAGCCTCCTAAAGCTTTTTAACTTACACTATCATTATAACATAATATTTTTTTATTTATCCGAAACTAAGAGTTCTAATACTCTCTCCTCTTTAAAACTAAAGATAAAATCATATCTTTCCTCTGATTTTTTAACTACTCTTATCCTATTTTCAAAGTCCTTACATTTATCAATTTTTTTATTCTAATGTATTTTGACTATAAAATCCCAAGCTTCATTTGATTCACTTCAAAATCCAAACAACAAATTTATATTGAATCGTTTTTAATTTTTATTGACAAACGATAAATTTATATGTATTATAATATTTATAATAACAGATGTGGTTAAATACATTAGTAATGTGAAATTAATTAACTAGGAGGAATTTTAATGAAAAAAAATCTTTTAATTTTAATACCATTTATTTTAGGATTAGGTTGCTTCATCATCTATAACATCATCGGGTATGAAGTTGCTCCAGACGGTACTCTTGTGGAATCATTTTTTTTAATACCAATAGGTCACTTATTCATACTTATTGGCATTATCTCAAGTATAGTATCATTCTTTCACAACTCTAAAAAATCTAATAAGTCTAAATAAATTTAAAAGTTTAAGCCAAGATAATAATATGTAAAAATACAATACAACTTGTTTATTAATGATTTAATAAATAAGAAAAAGCAAAGACTTTATAATAAAGTTTTTGCTTTTTTGTATAATTTTTATCTATTAATATAACACTAAAACCTCAGTTACTGCATCTTCTATATTGTTTTTATGCTATAGAAGTTAAATCTAGTTCAATACTATTATCTTCTCTAAAAATCAAAAATGCTATTAATTCTTCAATATACTCTGTTTTATGACGTTTCATAATTTTATTATCCTGTGTTATATACATACCTTCTTGCAAAAACTTGAATCGTTCATTTTCATCAGAATAAATAATCATATTTTCAAAATTAAATAATTTTATTATTTCTTTAATTTTTAAATTGTATTTTTTAATATACTGATTAGTCTGTTCATTTTTTTCTATATTATCTAAATTAATATTCACTATAAGTCCCCCTTTTGAACAATTAAATATAAGAAATCTATTATAGAAATATTATTGACATTATTTAGATTGTAATATACTTAAATTTTTATTAAAACTTATCCTAAATTAACCTATTGTGCTAGTTAAATTTTAAAATAATAAAACTCCAACAAATGTGAAAACCTAAAGTTAATCCAAAACTTTTATAAAGGAGGTTTTCATATGTTGG